>NZ_JBPBBA010000005.1:0-158174 GCF_050896395.1 Nioella aestuarii
CCCCTTGGGATGACATCACTTTCCCCTCGAATCCGGGCGTGAATGGGGCAATGGGAAGAAATTGTCGGGAATTTTAACGATTTCTTCGGGGCAGTCGGGCCGTGCGAGAGGCGCGGAAACAGAAAAAGGGCCACGCGATCTGCGTGGCCCCTGTCTTTCGACGCTGGGCCGAAACTTAGTCGGCAGCAGCCGGGAAGGCCGTGGTGATGTGGTTGGTTTCCAGCTGGGTCTGAATGTCGCCGGACAGGTTTTCAACGCCCGAGGACACAACGGCCATAACGGCCAGGCCCAGGCCCACGATTGCGGCGGTCAGAACGACCCAGTCAACAGTCACGGCACCGGATTCGGAATTCAGGAAGGTCTTGATCATTGTCTTGCTCCAGGTTTGGTCTTTTTGAGTTTGCCCTATGGGTGTCTGCCCCCTTGGGATGACATCACTTTCCCCTCGAATCCGGGCGTGAATGGGGCAATGGGAAGAAATTGTCGGGAATTTTAATAGAATAATTAGTGTTCCGGAATCTTCTTTGGAAAAACGCAATGGCTCAGTCCAGCGGGGAAGCGGATTCTTTTCTTCTTGTGTGAGATGAGGCACTCTGTGCCCATAACAAACAGGCGATCGGGTAGGCGTATTCATGGCACAGCGCGAACTGATTCTGGCGGCGTGTGTCGCTGCGTCCGTCATGACTGGCGCTGGCGTTCAGGCGCAGGATGAGACCGAGCAGGTAGCTCCACCACCATTCCCGGAGTTCACTTTTCGGCGCATTACCGTTCCCACGCCGGGCCAAACCGGGCCTCGCATCAATATCCAGATTGGCGACCGTCCGGCCGAGCCAGCGGTTGAAACAACGGCGATTACCCCTGTCCCGCAAGGCGCCAATGCAGCAGACTGGTTCTGGGATGAGATCCCGGCAGGGCGCGATTTCAGTGCTGGGCGCTATCAGTCGGTTATGCAGCTTTTGTCGACCGCGCCCGAGGCAGGCAGCTTGCCGATTGCGCGGGCTGAGACACTTTTGGCCATGGCAGAGGCTCATGGACCGCGCATCCTGCAGGAGACCATCGGCACCAGCGTGTCACCCGCGCTTGTTCTGGCCGTGATGGCGGTGGAGTCCCTTGGTGACACCTCGGCAGAAAGCGGTGCAGGGGCACAGGGGCTGATGCAGCTTATTCCTGCGACGGCTGCTCGCTTCGGTGTGACCGATGCCTTTGACGCGGATCAGAACATTGCGGGCGGGGTCGCCTATCTTGACTGGCTCATGGATGAATTCGACCGGGACCCGGTGCTTGTACTGGCAGGGTATAATGCCGGTGAAGGGGCTGTGCGCGGGGCGAATGGGGTGCCCGATTTCCGCGAGACGCGTGATTACGTGCCAAGGGTCATGGCAACATGGATGCTGGCGCGGGCGCTCTGTGTCACCCCGCCTGAACTGGTAAGCGACGGTTGCGTGTTCCGCACCATGGTGGCCTCTAGCGGCTAGCCCATACCAATCTGCGCGGGTTCCGGTATAGTGGTGTGCATCGGGTTCAGCCTTTGCATGTCCTATGAAGGAGCCTGCCGATGCTTCGCACCACCATCATTCTTGCCCTCCTCTTCTTCGCCCCGGCTGCCTTGGCCCAGTCCTGGTGTTCCAACGGGCCGCTCAACGCGACCGAGCAGGCAATCTGTTCCACCCCCGATCTCGGCTGGCGCGATCAGGAGTTGGAGCAAGCCTATGCGGCGGTGCGCCAGATGCCGGGGGTGCAGACAGATCAGCAAGCCTGGCTATCGGACCGCAATAGCTGTGGCGGGAACGTCAATTGCATTCGCGCAGCCTACGACACGCGGATCGCTGCGCTGCAAGCCATGGCGCAGGGTGGTGGCAAGCCTACAGCGTCCGGGCCGCTCTATCCCACTGGCCCCGCTTGGTGCACGGAGGGGTCGCTGAACCCGGCTGAGCAGACGATCTGCGGAAACAGCGAGCTTGGCCAGATGGATCTTTATATGGCTGATCTTTACGCGCAGGTGCGTCACCTGCCGGGTATTGTCTCCGAACAGCAGGGGTGGTTGCGTGCGCGCAACGCTTGTTACTCTGACTACCCCTGTCTCTACGCAGCTTATTCCGACCGGATACAAGAGTTGCAGCTGCGTTACGGCGCAAACTGAAAACGCCGCCCCGGGAGGGGGGCGGCGTCATCATTGTCTCAGAAGGGGTCTGGTCAGTCGACGATGGTCGCTTGCGTGGCCGCGCGCAGTTCGTCCTCGGTGACGCCATCGGCGCATTCGACGATCTTCAGCCCGCCCTCGACCACGTCGAGCACGCCCAGATTGGTGATGATGCGATCGACTACGCCCTTGCCGGTCAGCGGCAGGGTGCATTCCTTCAGCACCTTGCTGTCGCCATGCTTGTTGGTGTGGTCCATCACGACCACCACGCGGCCAACACCGGCCACGAGGTCCATCGCGCCGCCCATGCCCTTGACCAGCTTGCCGGGGATCATCCAGTTGGCGAGGTCGCCGTTTTCCGCCACTTCCATCGCGCCCAGGATCGCGGCTGCGATCTTGCCGCCCCGGATCATGCCGAAGCTGGTGGCGCTGTCGAAATAAGAGGTGCGGCTGAGTTCAGTGATGGTCTGCTTGCCCGCGTTGATCAGGTCGGGGTCTTCTTCGCCCTCGAAGGGGAAGGGGCCCATGCCCAACATGCCGTTTTCGGACTGGAGCGTGATGTCCTTGTCGCCCACATAGTTCGCCACCAGCGTCGGAATCCCGATGCCGAGGTTCACATACATGCCGTCTTCAAGCTCTTCCGCCGCGCGGGCGGCCATTTGGTTACGGTCCCAGGGCATTATGCTTCCTCCCGCTTGCGGACAGTCCGCTGTTCGATGCGTTTTTCGTGCTCGCCCTGGATGATGCGATGCACATAGATGCCGGGCAGATGGATCAGATCGGGGTCGAGCGACCCGCGCGGGACGATCTCTTCCACTTCGGCGATGCAGATCTTGCCGCACATGGCCGCGGGCGGGTTGAAGTTGCGCGCGGTCTTGCGGAACACCAGGTTGCCGGTGTCGTCGGCCTTCCAGGCCTTGACGATGGACAGGTCCGCGAAGATGCCCTCTTCGAGGATGTAATCCTGGCCCCCGAACTGCTTCACTTCCTTGCCCTCGGCAATGACGGTGCCCACGCCGGTCTTGGTGTAGAAGCCGGGGATGCCCGCGCCACCGGCGCGCATACGCTCGGCCAGGGTGCCTTGGGGGTTGAATTCCAGCTCCAGCTCACCCGACAGGTACTGGCGCATGAACTCGGCGTTCTCGCCCACATAGGACGACATCATCTTCCTGATCTGGCGCGTGTCGAGCAGCTTGCCCAGGCCGAATCCGTCAACGCCCGCGTTGTTGGACGCGACTGTCAGGTCCTTGACGCCAGACTTAACGATCCCGTCGATCAGCAGCTCGGGGATGCCACACAGGCCAAAGCCCCCGGCGGCGATCAGCATGCCGTCGAAGAGAACGCCCTCCAGCGCCTCGTCGGCAGAGCCATATACTTTCTTCATGGATGAACTCCCGTCAAATTCCTCGGCGCAACCTGCCGCGCGCCGTGGGAAAGAGTCAACGCGCCCCGGCAGCGCAGCGGTCCGTTCCCCTGCAATACGCAAAAATACCCCTCGGGCAACTGGTTTCCCGGGGGGTAGGTATTTCTACGGCCCCTGAAGTGCATCTTCCATTTCGGCCAGCAGCACCGAGCAGTAGTTTTGGAATCTCTGTCCGGGCTGGCGGGCGTTGAAGATGTCCAGCATTGGGTCGGGCGCGGTGATGCGGCTGCCGGACAGCTCCTGAATGACGGCATGGCCGCAGAAGGGCACATAGGCCTCCAGATAGCCGCCCTCATGGACCAGAACCAGCCGCCCGTCACAAAGCTGCGCGGCGGCTTCCTTGGCCATCGTGGTCATCAGTCGGAAAGTCTCGGAGGTAGCCAGCATTCGGCCAAGCGGGTCCAGCGGCGCGGCATCATAGCCGCAGGCCACGATGATCACATCAGGCTGGAAATCGGCCAGCGCCGGAATGACCAGCCGTTCCATCGCCTCCAGATAGGTGTTGTGACCGGCCCCGGCGGGAAGCGGGATGTTAAGGTTAAACCCGTCGCCCGCGCCCGATCCGCGATCTTCGAAGTCGCCGGTGTCGAGCGGATAGTTGCGTTCCTGGTGGAGTGAAATCGTCAGCACATCATCGCGGTCATAGAAAATCGCCTCGGTGCCGTTGCCGTGATGCACGTCCCAATCCAGCACTGCGACCCGATCCACCATGCCGGCAGCAAAAGCCGCCTCAGTGGCAATGGCGATGTTGGCCAGAAGGCAGAAGCCATTGGGGAAATCCGGCAGGCAATGATGCCCCGGCGGGCGCGACAGCGCATAGGCATTGTCGACCTCGCCACGCAGCGTCGCAAACAGTGCCTCTTTCGCAAGGCCGGCAGACACGCGCGCAATGTCATAGCCCCCCGGCCCGAACGGCGTGCGCAGGCCAAGCTCGCCACCGCCCGCCTCTGACATCTCTCGAAACGCCGTCAGGTAGCTTTGAGGATGGACACGCAGCAGGTCTTCCTCGGACGCCATCGGAGCCTGCCGGACATCCAGCTCCCGGATCAGGCCCGTGACTTCCATCAAGTTCTTCAACCGCCGCTTGGTTTCCGGGTTCTCAGGCAAGCCACCGGGCATCGGTTGCACAAGGCCCCCAACCGGCAGCATCATTGCGTAGTTGCCTCCTGAATGCCAAAAACAGCGCTCGTCCCAGAAAAATCCCGTCGCCATCCAGCTCTCCCTGTTGTCTGATCGCAGCTTGGCCCTGCGCCTGCACTTGCGCAAGCCATGTGGTGCGCTAGGAAGGGATATGGCCCGTATTGTCCCTGACCTTAGTGCCCTTGCAGTGCCTGGCACCCGCATCGCCATGCGGGTGACTCCAAAAGCGTCTCGTAATGCGTTGGTCCCGGCAGACACCTCAGATGGGCCATTGCGGGTTTACGTCACCACTGCACCAGAAAGCGGAAAGGCCAACGCCGCGGTTCTGAAATTACTGGCTAAAGCGCTCGGTTTGCCGAAGTCGAGACTGAGCATCGTGCAGGGGGAAACCGGGCGTGACAAGCTGGTCGAGATCGGCTGAGGCTTGCCCAAAGCGGATCGATCTGGTGGGATCACCATATGCCCGATCCGACCGACAAAGACCTTGCCGACCGGTACCTCCCCTTGCTGGAGGCGGAGTGCGCCGCACTTCAGCGGTCTTCCAGCGAGACGGCGGAGGGGCGCAAACCCGTGGAGCTGGACCAGACCAGCATCGGTCGGCTGTCGCGTCAGGACGCGTTGCAGGGACAGGCCATGGCCTCGGCGCTAGAGGCACGACGGCACGGCAGGCTGCGAGCTATCGCTGCCGCGTGCGCGCGAATAGAGGAAGAAGAGTATGGTTGGTGCGAGGATTGCGGCGAGTTTATCGGCTTTCCCCGCCTGGACGTGGACCCATGCGCGGTGCGCTGTGTCTCTTGCGCCACCTGAGCCTAGCTTTCTTCGACCCGAACCGTCTTGATCTGATAGATCCCTTCCGGCAAGTCCAATGCCGCTGCTAGATCACGCAATTGGGCTTCTGATAGGGTGATTTTCTGAACGCGGTCGCTTTGGGCGTCATACTGTTCCAGCGTCACACATTCTTCGAAGGCCGAGATGGTGATGTCCTCTGCCAACGGGGCGGTGCCCTCGTCGACCAGGGTTATGACTGTCGCGTCGAAGTCGTGTTCAATCGTAAACATGATCACAGATTAGGGGGGCGGACGGGGCTTGCCTAGCCCGTTTGCCAAAAATCACAGCAGCATATCTTGATCTGCGTCAAGGCCGGCGCCGCGCTGATGCGCGACCCTGGGGCCATTAGGATCCGCCTCGGACCGCCCCTGGCTGAAGGAGACCAGCAATGCCCGGACGCAAGACCATTGAAGATCATGAGAAGCTCATGGGCCGGATGGCGGATCGGCTTGGCGTTGATCTCGACGAGGCCGAGCTGCGGGGCGATCTGCCCCCGGAACAGCGCAGCGACATGGTGCTAAGCTGCACCAACTGCACCTCTCCCGAAGAATGCGGCAAGTGGCTGGAAAGTCACGATAAAGCAGAGGATGCACCGACCTATTGCCGAAATGGAGAGCTGCTAAAAGCCCTCCGTGACAGCTGAATTTCAACGCAGTCAGGACTCTCCAATGACCCATCCGCTTGGCGATATCCGCCATCATTTTATGCTGTCACAGACAATGGCCAAGGTCACAGGTGCCGATCTGATCCATGCCGTGCAGGCGGGGTTAATCTCGCAGGAGGACTGGGCCGATGCCGTCACGCGGTGCCGGGGCTGTGACTGGGCGCGGTCCTGTGAAGAGTGGCTTTCGGGGCAAGGAGAAACCACCGTGAAGGCACCCTCAACCTGTGCGAATGCTGCGCTTTTCAATCAGCTTGCGAGCTGATTTTTTTCCATGACAGAACGGACACTCTCAGCCTAACCTTTTGAAAACAGGGGAGGGATGGGGATGTTGCAACGGGAATGGCGGCGACTGGTGAATCGCTGTGTCTGGTCATGGGCGGGTTGGAAAAACGCCTGGGTCAATGAACCGAGTCTCAAGTTCTGGACAACCATGAATATTCCGAGCGCGGCTTTGGCGCTGTGGTTGCCGCTGAGCCGCGGGGAAACCATGGTCATCCTGATGGGCGGTGTGATGATTTTGGCGGCGGAGCTGTTGAACACATCGCTGGAGCGGACGGTGGATTATATCTCGACAGAGCAAGATGTCAGGGCGCGTGACGCCAAGGACGTGGGCAGCGCAGGCGTGGCAATGACAGCGATGGCCGTGGGGGTTGCGTGGCTTGTCGTTTTGTTCGGATGACGCTACCCCTCTGACAAGGAAGGGAAATTCATGCGGCAGATCGAGAATGTGATCAGCGACCGAGGGTCAAAATATGCGGTTTCCGGCGGCGCCGTTGCCAGCCGCGAGGATGTGGATGAATTTCTCAAAACTTTGAAAAAGAAGAAAAAATACGCCAAGGCCACGCATAATTCCTGGGCCGTGCTACTACCAGAGGGGCCGCTCAAATCCGATGACGGGGAAAGCGGCGCGGGCAATATCATCCTCAAGATGCTGGAGGGGGAAGGCCTAAACTCTCATCTTGTGGTGGTCACCCGCTGGTATGGTGGCAAACATCTGGGCGGTGACCGATTTCGTCACGTGGCCGATGCCTGCCGCGCCTATTTCGGGCAAAAATAGAGGGGCGCCGAGCGTACACCCGGTGCACCCCCGCCATGCAGACAAACGCCCTCAGAGCGCGTTGTGCGACCCGTCGCAGAGCGGCTGACGCGAAGAATGCTTGCAGCCGCAGAAGAATACCTTGCCAGTCTTTTCGGCGGTGTATTTGACCGGATTGAAATCGCTGCCCTTGTGAGACCCGTCGCAGAACGGCTGGTTCTGGCTCTGGCCGCAGGCACACCAGAAGTAGTTCTTGCCTTCCTCCACCTCGACGGGGAAGGGGGCTTTCTGCGCGATTTTGGGGGCGTCGGTCATGGGAGCTCTCCTATGGTGGGTTGGCTGAGCATGAGAGTGAACCAGCCCTTCAGCAGAAGTCCACAAGGCGGGATGTGCATTGGGGCAGGGAGGATGTGCGAAATCCGGTTGGAAGACCTTTAGCCATTGTGGGTACATTGCCCACCCTATGCCCGGGTTTCCCGCGCGCAGTGTCAGCCGGTTTTGCGCTGCACTGTGATTACCTCGTCGCACCAGTCGGAGATCATCTGCATCACCGGGCCGCGCACGGCATCGCCCTCCATCAGAATCTCGTGCCGGCCACCGTCGATCTGGCTGAGCTTGCTGCCCGGCCAACTGGCGGCGCGTTCGTGAATCGCGGGGGGTTCGACAATGCGTTCATCGGTGCCGAGAAACACCAGCATCGGAAGGTCTGGCGGATCCATCTCCATCAGCGTGGCGGTTTCTTCCAGCGCCGCGTTAACCCATCGGATCGACGGGCCGCCAAGGGCCAGTTCCGGGTGCTTTGCGACCTGACCTTCCATGTAATTGAACATGTCTCGGTCATTGGTCAGCGGGTTGTCATTGAATTCCATCGGCGCGGCGGGGCCGGTGGTGGGGGCAAAGCTCTTGTCCAGGCCGAGCGGTTTGGACAGGCCCATGACCACGCCAGAGATCGCCTTGAGAAACCTCGACATGCGGATTCCCCACATGGGCGCGGAGAATATCACGCCAGCGACCGGCAAACCGTCATAAATGGCACGCAGGCCGATGGCGCCGCCCATGGAATGGCCAAGCAGGAACCAGGGTTTCGGCAGGTTCAGATCGGCGAGAACGGCGCGCAGGGCGTCCACATCCTCGCGGTACTCATCGAAGCTGACCACATGGCCCATGTCGCGGCGATGCGCGGGACGGTCGGATAGCCCCTGCCCGCGCCAGTCCATGGCCAGCATTCCATAACCAGCATTCGCGAATTCACGGGCGAGGCGGCCATATTTCTCAATATATTCGGTCCGGCCCGGAAACATGAGGATGGTGCCCTTGGGCCCCGCGGGCCAGACCCCCACGCGCAGGCGGGTGCTGTCCTTGGCGCGCAGCCAGTAGGCTTTTGCGCCTTCGGGGCCGTCGGCAATATCCTCTAGAAACGGGGCCGGTTCCATCGCGTCTTATCCCAGAAGACCACCCAGGCGCATGGCCGTGCCCATGTCGCCGTCAAGGCGCAGGCGGCCGCCCATGAAGGCGGAGGTGGGGTTCAACTCGCCGGACAGGATCTCTTGAAAGGTGTCGGCATCGGCGGAGAGCGTCACGTCCGCCTCATCCGCGTCATCAGCCGCGCGCACGCCGCTGCCGTCGACCATGATCGCCCCTTCGCCGTCGATGGCGAATTTGGCAGTGCCGTCGAAGCCTTCGGACAGTTTTTCGGAAAGTGCGGCCACGGCTGCTGTGATGATCTCGCTCATGTGATGCGTCCTTCGTCAGTTTCAGGCCGAAAACCACTGGAATGACCGGCCCCAGATGCTAAGTTCGGGGATGACCATGCGGAAATTGCGCTCAACATACAACAGTGTCGTCGCGGCAGCCATCGCCTTGTTTTGCGGGCTGATGCCGGCGCAGGGGCTTGCCGATCAGCTGGATGAGCTGTTCCGGCAGTTGGCCGATCCCGGCACGACCAACTGGGAAACGGTGGAACGTGATATTGAAATCCAGCTGAGCCTGTCTGGGTCCGCGTCCGCCGACCTGCTGCTGAGGCGCGGGCAGGACGCGCTGGAGGCGCAGGATTTCGACGCCGCAATTGACCATTTGACAGCGCTGACAGACCACGCGCCGGACTTCGCAGAAGGCTATAACAGCCGCGCGGTTGCCTATTTCCTTGCTGGCTTGATCGGGCCGGCACTGGACGATCTGCGGCATGTTCTGGTGCTGGAGCCACGTCATTACGGGGCGCTGGCGGGAATCGGGTCTGTCATGGAAGAATTGGGTGATCATGAGGCCGCACTTGCCGCCTATCGTGCTGCCTTCGCTATACATCCGCACCGAGCCGACCTACATGCTGCCATAGCCCGGCTGGAACGGGCCACCGAGGGCACCGCCCTTTAAGTTTCGCGATCCCGAACGAAGGGCGACAGAGCAGAACCATGCAACGCCAGGGGCGCATCACGGCCGTTCTCGGGCCGACCAATACCGGCAAGACCCATTACGCCATCGAGCGGATGCTGGCGCATCGCACGGGGGTGATTGGGCTGCCGCTAAGATTGTTGGCGCGCGAGGTCTATGACCGGATCGTTTCGCTGCGCGGGCCAAGGGTTGTGGCGTTGATCACCGGCGAGGAGCGGATCGTTCCGGACAGCGCCCAATACTGGGTCTGTACGGTCGAAGCGATGCCTGCGGGCATGGGCTGCGATTTCCTGGCGGTCGATGAGATCCAGCTTTGCGCCGACCCGGAGCGGGGGCATGTGTTCACCGACCGGCTGTTGAATGCGCGGGGACTGCACGAGACGTTGTTTCTTGGGTCCGACACGATGCGCAGTGCGATTGCGGCCTTGGTGCCGGGCGCGCAGTTCATGCGGCGCGAAAGGTTTTCAGAGCTGACCTATACCGGGTCGAAGAAGATCAGCCGGATGGTAACGCGGGCGGCGATCGTGGGGTTCTCGGTCGAGAATGTCTATGCAATTGCAGAGCTTTTGCGCCGCCAGCGGGGTGGGGCGGCCGTGGTGATGGGGGCGCTCAGCCCTCGCACACGGAACGCTCAGGTAGAGCTCTACCAGAACGGGGATGTGGATTACCTTGTGGCCACCGATGCCATCGGGATGGGGCTGAACCTCGATATCCGGCATGTGGCCTTTTCCGGCCTGCGCAAGTTCGACGGGCGCAAGATGCGGCAGCTTGCCCCGAATGAGCTGGCCCAGATCGCGGGCCGCGCCGGGCGGCACACGCAGCCGGGGACGTTCGGGGTAACTGGCGAAGCGAGCCCGCTGGACGACGAGGTGGTGCAGGCGATCACCAATCACAGCTTCCGCCCCGTGGGTAAGCTTTTCTGGCGCAATGCGCGGATGGAGTTCGGCACCGTGGACCGGCTCATATCCTCGCTGGAAGCTCCGGCAGAGGACGAATGGCTGACCCGCGCGCGAGAGGCCGACGACATCCGCGCGCTCAAGACCATCTCGGCGATGCCTGAAATGGCCGACAGGATCAGCGGTGCGAAAGATGTGCGCCTGCTATGGGATATCTGCTGCATTCCCGATTTCAGGGGTATCAGCCATGCTGAACACGCGACCCTACTGGCCCGGATCTATGAATTCCTGCATGGCGTTGGCCGGGTGCCCGACGACTGGATGGCCCGCCAGGTTAAGCGGCTGGATCGAACGGATGGCGATATTGATACACTCTCGAAACGTTTGGCCTATATCCGGACATGGACTTATGTGGCGCAACGTTCTGGCTGGGTCGATGACGAAAGCCATTGGCGCGGAGCCACGCGTGCCGTAGAAGACCGCCTGTCAGATGCTCTGCACGAACGTCTGACCCAAAGATTTGTTGACCGGCGCACCAGCGTATTGCTGCGCCGGTTGAAGCAGAAGGAGGGCCTTGTGGCCGACGTGAATGACAAGGGTGAAGTGACGGTCGAGGGCGAATTCGTCGGCCGTTTGGAAGGGTTCCGTTTCCGGCAGGATGCCAGCGCGACCCCGGATGAAGCAAAGACGCTGCGCCAGGCGGCGGTTGCGGCTTTGCGGCCTGAATTCCACCTGCGCGCCGACCGCTTCTACAATGCCCCCGATACAGAGTTCGATTTTACCGAACAGGGTGGCTTGATGTGGGGCGATCAGGCGATTGGCAAACTGGTGAAGGGGGCCGAGCCTCTGAAACCCGTGGCCGAAGCCTTCGTCGACGAAGAAGCCGGGCCGGAGGTGATGCAGAAGGTGCAGCGCCGGTTGCAGCACTTCATCGACCGCAAGATTGCGACGCTGTTCGAGCCGCTGCTGGCGATGTCGCGCGACGAGGAAATCACCGGTCTGGCCCGAGGTTTTGCCTTCCGTCTGGTCGAAGCGCTTGGCATTCTGCCGCGCGCGGAGGTTGCCGATGACGTGAAATCGCTGGACCAGGAGGCGCGCGGACTGCTGCGCAAGCATGGAGTGCGCTTTGGTCAATTCACGATTTTCCAGCAACTCTTGCTGAAACCCGCTCCGACACGCCTGCGTCTTGTGCTGTGGGGGCTGGCCAGCGACCACGCGGAGTTCCACGAAAGCCCGCCGCCGGGCCTGGTGACGATCCCCGCAGTCGAAGGCGCGCCGCGCGAGTACTACACCAATTCCGGCTATCGTCTGGCGGGTGCCCGCGCGATCCGCATCGACATGCTGGAACGTCTGGCCGACATGCTGCGTCAGCAGGACAGCCGGTCGGGTTTTGAGGCCACCGCTGATATGCTGTCGATCACCGGCATGACGCTGGACCAGTTCGCCGATCTTATGGGCGGGCTTGGCTACGCCGCTGAAAAGGGCGAGCGTCCCAAGGTGAAAGCGGCTCCTGCCGTGGCGGGCGGCGAGCCTGAGACACCCGTCGAGGTGCCGGGCGATGCGCCTTCCGAATCTCCTGAGGTACCGTCGGAGGCTCCGGCGGAAACGCCTGTAGAGGCTCCGGTCGAACAGCCGGCTGAAGCGCCTGCGGACGCACCTGTTGAGATGCCCGACGAGGGCAGCGCCGTGGTGGCTGAACCCGAGGTCGAGACCTTCTACACCTTCACCTGGGCCCCGCGCCGCCGGTCTGGCCCGCAAGGTGGCCCGCGTCGTGATGGTGCCAGGCAGGGTGGCAAGCCGCGCGGCAAGGGTGGCCCCAAGGGCAAGGGTGGCCCGAAAGGTCCGCGCAATGACAAGCCAAAGTCCTACACGGCCAAGCCTGAACGGCGTGAGAAGAAGATCGACCCCGATAACCCGTTTGCGCAGGCGCTTGCGGGGCTGAAGGGCAACTCCTGACCGAGGGGGCGTCCCCCCGGCTGCGGCTTGATAAATGGCTGTGGCATGCGCGGTTCTTCAAGACCCGCACTCTGGCCGCGCGCATCGTTGCGGGCGGCCATGTGCGGGTGAACACCCAAAAGGTGCACAAGCCCGCCGCAACGGTCGGCCCCGGTGATGTTCTGACCTTCGCCCAGGGCCGTGACGTGCGTGTGGTTCGGGTCGTGGCCATTGGTGAACGGCGTGGTCCGGCGCCTGAGGCGCAACAGCTTTACGACGATTTGACGCCGGTCAAGGAAACCGTCCCGCAAAACCCCTCATACGAGGGAAAGGGGCGGCCTTCGGGCAAGGATCGCCGGGCGCTTGGTTCTTTACGCCGCAGCCCGCTTGAATGATGCCCGTGCCCGGATTAAACCGGCCCTCAGAGTTGTAAAACGGAACTGCCATGACCTACGCCGTGATCGAGAACTGCATCAACTGCAAATACACCGACTGTGTCGAGGTATGCCCGGTGGATTGCTTCTACGAGGGGGAAAACTTCCTCGTCATTCATCCCGATGAATGTATCGATTGCGGTGTGTGCGAACCGGAATGCCCGGCGGATGCGATTCGGCCCGATACCGAGCCGGACATGGAGAAATGGGTTGAGCTGAACCGGAAATATTCCGAGATGTGGCCGGTCATTGTTTCGAAGAAAGACCCGCTGCCGACGGCAGAGGAATTTGACGGCAAGGACGGGAAGCTGCCCTTGCTGTCGGAAGCCCCGGGCGAGGGCGGCTGACCGATTCGCCCAGGCGCTGGCGGCTATGCTGGTGCCAAAAGTGATGTTGCACTGCGGCAAAACCCTGTGAAAACAGGGCTTTTGGCGGTGCTTGCATTGCGAATCTTTGAAATGGCCAAATTTTGTGCTATATTCCTGTTACATAGGATGTCTCGAGACCGCAGAAGACGCGGCTGTGCCTCGCCGCGCATGAAATCAAAGAATGACAGCCCGTAGTGGAAAGCCCGGCTTTCCTCGCGGTGTTTTTGTCGCCCGTGACTGGGTTGTAAAAGGAAAACCGTATGAGCAAATCGCGCAAATCGCAGGAATTTCGCCCCGACGACTATGTCGTTTACCCCGCGCATGGGGTCGGGCAGATCGTGTCCATTGAAGAACAGGAGATCGCCGGTCTGTCGATGGAACTGTTCGTGATCTCGTTCGAGAAGGACAAGATGACCCTGCGTGTGCCAACCGCAAAAGCCACCGAGGTGGGAATGCGGTCGCTTTCCAGCCCCGATGTGGTGAAGAAGGCAATGGAAACGCTCAAGGGCAAGGCCCGGGTAAAGCGCGCCATGTGGTCGCGCCGGGCGCAGGAATATGAACAGAAGATCAATTCCGGTGACCTGATCTCGATCGCAGAGGTAGTCCGCGACCTGCACCGTGCAGATGATCAGCGGGAACAGTCCTATTCAGAGCGTCAGCTTTATGAAGCAGCGCTGGAGCGTCTGACCCGTGAACTGGCCGCCGTTAACGGCATGGATGAGGCTGGGGCGCAGAAGCGTGTGGACGAAGTGCTGACCGCCCGCGCCGCCTGATCAGACCGGTTCTACAGATTGACCCCGTCGCAGAGATGCGGCGGGGTTTTTCGTGGCGGGGAAGGGCCTTCCAAGGCCCTTGGAAGCGGTTTGCAAACCGCTTTTCGAAAGGCGCTTGCAAGCGCCTTTGCCGCGCCGGTCAAAGCGATGCGGCCAGGACGGCCAGGGCGGTGATTTCGGATAGCTGTTGGCTGGCCCCCAGGATATCACCGGTCTGCCCGCCAATCTTTGCCTTTGCCAACATCCCGAGCGCGAAGGCCACGGCCACAACCAGCAGGGCTGCCCAGAGTGCTGCGACACCAGTCAAGATCAGCGCCAGTGTTAGTGCCACGGCGCCACCGATTGCTGCTGCCTGCAATGGTGGCTGGCCCACGGCGCGCGACAGCCCTCCGTCGCGCGCAGGAGGCATCCAGGCCATAAGCGCCACCATCGGCACCCGGGACAGCATCGCAGCGGCCAGCAGCACGGGCAGCGCATGATCCGCCGCGATCAGCCCTGACAGCAAGGACCAGCGCGCCAGCACCGACAGGATCAGCGCCAGCACCCCGTAGGTGCCGATATGACTGTCCTTCATGATCTCCAAACGCCGCTCTGCCGTCCAGCCGCCCCAGAGCCCGTCAGCGGTGTCGGCCAAGCCGTCCTCGTGCATCGCACCCGTCGCCATCGCCATGACGGCAAGCGCCAGCGCCGCAGACAGCCCGGCCCCAAAACCGGCGCTCAACCAGATCGCCAGTCCGGCCAATAGCGCAGGGGCCAGCCCCGCCAGCGGCCAGGCCCAGGCCGAAGCCGCGCCTCGGGCCATGTCGGGTTGTCCCGGTAGGGGCAAACGGGTCAGAAGCCCGATCGCCAGGCGAAGATCGCCGGAAATCTGGTGCAGAATGTCGCGCGGGGCCATGATCCTGGATCCTTTCGGTCGCATTCCAGTGGACAATCCGGCATATCCGCCCAAACGCCCCTTTGGCAATGACAGAGAGACCGACGCCGATGACGACGCCCTTTACCACGCTTGCCGAATTTCGTGCCCTTCTATCCGACGCGCCCGGCCCCGACAGTGCCGCCCGCGCAGGCGCACAGGACCGCAACGGCCAGTTGACCAAGCCGCCGGGCGCGCTTGGCCGGTTAGAGGATCTGGCGATCTGGTATGCGGGCTGGCGTGGCGACGCACGCCCAGAGATCAATTCTCCACAGGTTCTGATCTTTGCGGGCAACCACGGGGTGACGGCCCGCGGCGTCTCGGCCTTTCCGGCAGAGGTCACGGTGCAGATGGTCGCCAATTTCGAAGCGGGCGGCGCGGCAATCAACCAGTTGTCGAAGGCGGCGGGCGCGTCCATGCAGGTCCATGCGCTGGATCTGGACCGGCCCACGGCGGATTTCTCTGCCGGTCCCGCGATGAGCGCGGCAGAGGTCGTGGCAGCTCTGGCCACGGGCTGGAACGCGGTTGACGCGCAGGCCGACCTGCTGGTCACGGGCGAGATGGGGATCGGCAACACCACATCCGCCGCCGCCATTGCATTGGCGCTGTTCGGCGGTGACGCTGCGGACTGGACGGGCCGGGGCACGGGCGTGGACGATGCAGGCCTGGCGCTAAAGGCTCAGGTCGTGGCCGAAGGTTTGGCGGCCAATCCTGGTGCGAGCGAAGACGCGCTGGAGGCGCTGCGCTGCCTTGGCGGGCGCGAATTGGCGGCGATGGCGGGCGCAATTGCGCGGGCGCGGGCCTTGCGCATTCCGGTCATTCTGGACGGGTTCATCTGCACGGCGGCAGCGGCTACACTGGACCGCGCGGTCCCCGGTTCTCTGGATCACACGGTGGCCGGGCACATGTCGGCCGAAACCGCCCATGGCAAGGTGCTGAAGCACCTGGGCAAGGAACCGCTTCTGACGCTAAACATGCGGCTTGGCGAAGGCTCCGGTGCGGCCCTGGCGATCAACGTTCTGAAGGGGGCGATTGCCTGCCATTCCGGTATGGCGACCTTTGCCGAGGCGGGGGTTTCCGACGGCTGAAGCGTGGTGATGGGTGCGGGCGCGGAACTGTCTGCACTGCGCACCCCGCTGCTCACCCCGAGACCCGACCCTCATGGCTGACGGTGTCGTCATTCTCGTCGTCGTCATCTTCATCGAGCGCGATGTCAGCCTCTTCGACCTTTGTCACGATCGCTGTTTCCAGCGTGTTGTTCAGCTCCCGGGACCGGGCTACATAGGCCTCGTTTTCGGACAGCGGTACGCCGGGCTGCCACAGCTCAGCCAGTTCGCGCAGCGTGTGGCGGTCGTGGCGGTAGAAGGCCATCTCCATCTCATGCGCTTCGTATTCGGAAAGCCCCATGTTTTCCAACACGTAGCGTCCCGCACGCAAAGAACTGTCGAACATCTCGCGCACGATGTCATTGGCGCCCGCCTGATAGAGCTCGTAGGTGTGCACCCGGTCATAGGCGCGGGCGACGATGTGGATATCGGGGCGGCGGCGGCGGGCGTAGCGGACCAGTTTCAGCACGTCTTCCTTGCCGTCCATGGCCACGACCAGCACCTTGGCATGATCCAATCCCGCGGCGTGCAGCAATTCGGGCCGGGTCGGGTCGCCAAAATAACCGTGAATGCCGAAACGGCGCAGAAGCTGGATCGTGGGAAGGTCGGAATCGAGAACCACGGTTTTGAACCCCGACAGTTGCAGCATCCGGTTCACGACCTGTCCGAAACGGCCTGTGCCCGCGATAATGATGCTTTCCTGATTGTCGATTTCATCTGGGGCGGGGCCGTCATCGGTGGTTTCCTTAACCAGATTTGAAAGCACCTCGTAAAGGATGAAGAAAAGGGGTGTCAGCAGCATCGACAACGCCACCACAAGCAGCAGAATCTCGGCCACGTGGCCGGGCAGAACGTGGCTGGCAACCGCGTAAGAGATCAGCACGAAGCCGAATTCGCCCGCCTGCGCGAGGCTGAGGGTGAAAAGCCACTGGTCACGCCCGCGCAGCCCGGCGGCAAGTCCGATCCCGTACAAGATGAGCCCCTTGGCAATCATCACCCCCAGGGTCAGGCCGAGGATGGTGAACAGATGTGACCAAAGCACATCGAAATGGATACCCGCACCGACGGTGATGAAAAACAGGCCAAGCAGCAGGCCCTTGAAGGGTTCGATATTGGCTTCAAGCTCGTGTTTGAATTCGGAATTGGCTAGCACGACCCCCGCGATAAACGCCCCAAGCGCGGGGGAAAGGCCCACAAGCACCATCAGGAAGGCGATGCCGACCACGATGACCAGTGCCACAGCGGTGTACATTTCCCGAAGCCGGGCCATGTGGATGAACTGGAACAGCGGCCGGGTCAGGAAGCGGCCCCCGACGATCACGGCGGCGACGGCCGTCAGGGTGATCAGCGTCACACCCCATGCGGGAAGGCCCTGAACCAGTGACATTCCGGTTTCCGCCGCAGCTTCCATCCCCGGACGCTGGATCGATCCGTCGGGGGAAAACTGCGCCGCAGGCACGGTGGCCAGCAAGGGCAACAGCGCCAGCATCGGGATGACGGCGATATCCTGCGTCAAGAGGACGGAAAAGGCAGACCGCCCGCCGCCAGTGCGCAACAGCTTCTTTTCCGTCAGGGTTTGCAGGACGATCGCAGTCGATGACAGCGCAAAGATCAGCCCTACGGCAAGCGCCTGCTGCCATGGCAGGCCGAACACCGCCGCACCGCCGCCAATAACGATGGTGGTCAACCCGATTTGTGCGCCGCCAAGCCCCACCAGCTTGTCACGCATTTCCCACAGGCCCTTTGGGTTCAGCTCCAGCCCGATCAGGAACAGCATCATGACCACGCCAAATTCAGCCACATGCTGTAGCCCGTGTGGATCGGCGCCCACTTGGTAGAGAATGGGGGCAAGCGCGATGCCCGCGATAAGGTAGCCCAGAACCGACCCAAGCCCGAGCCGCACGGAGAGCGGCACCGCGATCACCATCGCAGCGAGATAGAGCGTGGCCTCGAAGAGGATGGAATCCATTTTCGGCAGTCCTGAATTGTTCGCAGTTGCAGCATCGCGGGTCTGCGGGGGTTTGGCAACAGGACAGGCTGTCAGGTGGGCAGAGGCGCGTCGGGTTTCTGCTGATCCATGACGATCTGGCTTTGCACCCGTGCAACTGCGGGCGTCGGAAGAATGACCTCGTGAATCAGGCGATGAAGCGCGCCCAGATCGGTGCAGTAGACGCGCAGCAGATAGTCTGCTTCGCCGGTCAGGGTCCAGGCCGAGATGATCTCGGGCCGGGTGTCGATGATGCGGGTGAAGGCGCGGACCTTGTCGGGGTCATGGGTGGCCATCTGCACCTGTACGAAGGCTTGTACGTTCAGCCCGAGCGCCTCGGGAGAGACCACAGCACGCGCACCGGTGACGATCCCCGCCTGTTCCAGACGCTGGCGGCGGCGGCCCGCCTGGCTGGCCGACAGGTTCAGACGATCCCCCAGTTCCTGCGCGGTCAGGCCCGCATTGTGCTGAATCGCTTTCAGTAGGCGGCGGTCGGTATCGTCGATCATGTGCGTGGTTTCCGCATTTTTCATCGAATAAATGATAATTGAGCGCATAGAACACTGCAATAGTCACGTACTTCGCGCATTCTTTGCGTGTCAGCTGCGGTATTCTGGGTCCAAGCGAACACCAGACAGGAGGAAACGCCCATGGGTCCGTTCCCGCATGACGCCCCCCGCGCCACCATTTCCGCAGAGAATCCCGCCGGCACCGACGGGTTCGAATTCGTTGAATTCGCCCATCCCGAACCGCAGCAGCTGCGCGACCTCTTTGCCAAGATGGGTTTCGTTCACACCGCCAATCACAAGACCAAGGCGGTGGAGTTGTGGCAGCAGGGCGATATCTCGTACATTCTGAACGCCGAACCGGGCAGTTTTGCCGCCAAGTTTGTTGAGGAACACGGCCCTTGCGCCCCCGCGATGGCCTGGCGCGTCGTCGATGCGCAGCACGCCTATGAGCACGCAATCTCCAAAGGGGCGGAAGCCTATGACGGCGCGGATAAGACGCTCGACTGGCCCGCGATCAAGGGGATCGGCGGCAGCCTGATTTACTTCACCGACCGCTATTTCGACGCCTCGCCCTATAACGAGGAGTTCGACTGGATCAGCAGCGCTCATCCGCAGGGGGCTGGCTTCTACTACCTCGATCACCTGACCCACAACGTCCACAAGGGCAATATGGACACCTGGTTCCGCTTCTACGGCGACCTGTTCAATTTCAAGGAAATCCGTTTCTTTGATATTGAGGGCAAGTTCACCGGCCTTCTGTCCCGCGCGCTGACCTCGCCTTGTGGCCGCATCCGCATTCCGATCAACGAGGATCGGGGCGAGAAGGGGCAGATCGTCGAATACCTACGCCGCTACAAGGGCGAGGGCATTCAGCATATCGCCGTGGGGACCGAGAATATCTATGCCTCGACCGATCTGATCTCGAATGCTGGTATCAAGTTCATGCCGGGCCCGAACGAAACCTATTATGATCTGTCCTACGAGCGGGTTAAGGACCACGACGAGCCCAAAGAGAAGTTGATGAAACACGGTATCCTGATCGACGGCGAAGGCGTGGTGGATGGCGGTGAGACACGCATTCTGCTTCAGATCTTCTCGAAGACCGTGATTGGGCCGATTTTCTTCGAGTTCATCCAGCGCAAGGGTGATGACGGGTTCGGGGAGGGCAACTTCAAGGCGCTCTTCGAGTCGATCGAAGCCGAACAGATCGAGCGCGGGCTGTTCAAGGACGAAGACAAGGGCAACGCTGCCTGACACAGGCTGCGTCAAGACCCAAGGGAGGGCCCCGTCCGGCATGATCCGGGCGGGGTTTTTCGTCAGTTGAAGGCCAGAACGCCGAAGATGATGGCAATGGCAACGCCGCCGCGCGCGATGCTGGCCAGAGATTTCATGCGCGTCAGGTCGGGCGGAGTGCCGGTGGTTTCTGCTTTGCGCGCGATGGCTGTCATCATCGTGACTGGTACGAGAACCGCTGTTGCCCCGGCCATCTTGACCCAGAAGGTCCAATCGAGCGCCGAGATGTCATAGGACGCAAACATCATGCCGAGGCCAGAGAGCCACAGCAAAACGATGGCGCCAAAACCGATCTTTCCGATGATTCCCATTGTCTGGGCCACCATCGGCGGTGGTGGCGCCTTGGAGGCGATAACCTTTTTCAGAAGCAGCCCGTTGCCGATGCTGGCGGCTCCGCCAGCAAACAGGCTGAACATATGGACGATCTTGAGCAGGATCAGCATGATGTCCCCCTTGTCATGCACTGTGTTGGGGAAAGCCTAGGCCCAGATCATGTGTCGGGTCAAATCGGCGGCACGCGCCAGCAAATACTGTTTGCGGGAACAGGTTTCGGAAGGCATGTGAAGGAAGGTCCGGCAAGGAGACATAAATGAAACGCTCGACAATCAACGAGATCATGGGGCAGGCGGATGCCTTTATCCGGTCTTTTGGCTTCGCTCTGCCGCCTTTCGCCTATTGGACCCCCGATGAGATGCGGTCACGCCGGGGGCAGATTGACAGGATCATCGAGGGCCGCTTGGGGTGGGACATCACCGATTATGGTGAGGAGCGCTTCGATGAAATGGGGCTGTTCCTGTTTACCCTGCGAAATGGACGGCAGGCGGATCTGAAACGGGGCGGGGGCATGTGCTATGCCGAGAAGCTTTTGATCAGCCGCAAAGATCAGCTGAGCCCGATGCATCGGCATTACCTGAAGGCCGAGGACATCATTAACCGGGGCGGTGCGGCCATGGCGATCAAACTGTATGGCTCGGCCCCCGATGGCAGTCTTGATGAATCCGCTGGCGGCACGGTGCTGTGCGACGGGATCGCGCGAGAGTTCGCACCCGGCGAGGTGCTGCTGTTCCAGCCCGGCGAAAGCATCACCCTGATGCCAGGCGACTGGCATGCCTTCTGGGGCGAAGGGGGTGATGTGCTGATCGGTGAGGTGTCCACCGTCAATGATGACGAGACGGACAATTGGTTCAGCGCGCCTATCGGGCGGTTTGCAGAGATCGAGGAAGACGTGGCGCCGGATCATCTGTTGGTGTCTGATTACGGGCGGTGGCTGGCATAGTCTGACCGGATTTCGCCGTCTTCGGCGTCGATCCGCGCGTTCGCTTTGCGAACGCGATTCTTGGGCAATGCGCCTGGGATCTTGCACTCTGATTCAGGGTCTTTGGATGGGTTTGGTGGTTTCGCCGCGCGCTGCGCACACGTCGACTGGGCAAGGGTCGAGTTTGCAGGTGCAGGATGGTTGGATCACTTGGGCGCGTTAATCCCGACGAAAGCGTTGATGTCGCAGGCTGATTGCTGCCGGAGTGTCGGGCGCGGCTTCCCAAGGACGGGTGGGGCCGCTAAAACGCGCCGGACAGGTTACCAGAAGGTTCCGCATCATGACCCAGATCCGCCCGCAACCCGGCATCATGGAGATCGCGCTCTACCAAGGGGGCGGGGCCTCCATCGCGGGGCAGGAAACGCCGCTGAAGCTCAGCTCGAACGAAAACCCGTTCGGGCCGGGGCCGAAGGCAGTGGAGGCTGTGCAGGCTGCCGCTGGCAAGATGCATCTCTACCCCTCGACCGATCACGCGAGCCTGCGGGAGGCGATTGGCGAGGTGCACGGGCTGGACCCTGACCGGATCATCTGCGGGGTTGGGTCGGACGAGATTATCACCTTCCTGTGCCAGGCCTATGCCGGTCCGGGGGATGAGGTGCTGTATACGGAACACGGTTTCCTGATGTACAAGATCTCTGCCCTGGCGGCCGGTGCCACGCCCGTGGTCGCACCAGAGCGGGATCGAACGGTTGACGTGGATGCGATCCTGGAGCGGGTGACCAGCCGCACGCGGCTCGTCTTTATCGCCAACCCCAACAACCCTACCGGCACGATGATCGGCGGCAATGAGGTGGCACGGCTGGCGGCCGGGTTGCCAGACAACTGCCTTTTGGTGTTGGACGGGGCCTATGCGGAATATGTAGATGGGTTCGATGGCGGCGCGACACTGGTTGACCGGCGCGACAATGTCGTGATGACCCGGACCTTCTCCAAGATCTACGGGCTTGGCGGGCTGCGGGTTGGCTGGGGCTATGCATCCCGCCCCGTCATCGACGTGCTGAACCGGGTGCGGGGGCCCTTCAACCTGTCGACGCTGGCGCTGGCCGGGGCCGAGGCTGCGGTGCGCGACACAGCATATGTGGATCACTGCCGGGTGGTGAACACCGCACAGCGCAAGCGTTTGGCTGACGGGATGGCCGCGCTTGGCTTCCACTCTGATCCGTCCGAGGGCAATTTCATTCTGTGCCGGATGGGTGATGAGACCACGGCCAAGGCCGCTGATGCGCATTTGAAGGCCAAGGGAATCATCGTGCGGCTGGTGGCGGGCTATGGACTGCCCGATTGCATCCGCATCACCGTGGGGTCCGAGGCCGATGTGACCCGCGTGCTGGAGGCCATGGCCGATTTCGGAGGTGCGGCATGAGTTTGATCTACCAGAGGGTCGCCCTCATCGGACTGGGGCTGATCGCGGGTTCAATGGCACATGCGATGCGCCGCGACGGGCTGACTGGGGAAATCGTGGGCACTGCGCGGTCGGCGGAAACGCGTGCCGTGGCGCGCGAGATCGGGCTGTGCGACCGGGTTGTGGACAGTGCTGCCGAGGCCGTGGAAGGCGCCGATCTGGTGGTGCTGGCGGTTCCGGTCGGTGCCATGGGCCGCGTTGCCCAAGAGATCGGCCCTCATCTGGCGCCTGGCACGACAGTGACCGATGTGGGGTCGGTCAAGAAGGACGTGGTTGATCAGGTCGGGCCACACCTGCCCGAAGGGGTGCATTTCATCCCCGGCCATCCGCTGGCGGGGACCGAGCATTCAGGGCCGAAGTCCGGTTTTGCCGAGCTGTTCGAGAACCGCTATACCCTGCTGACACCGGTTGAGGGCAGCGAGCCTGAAGCCGTGGCGCGGCTGCGGTCGCTTTGGGAAGGCATGGGGGCCAATGTCGAGGAGATGGATGCCGAGCACCATGATCTCGTGCTGGCCGTAACCTCGCACACACCACACCTGATTGCCTACACGATGGTGGGCGTCGCCGATCACTTGCGGCGTGTGACCGAAAGCGAGGTCATCAAATACTCCGCCGCCGGTTTTCGCGATTTCACCCGAATTGCCGCCAGCGACCCAACAATGTGGCGTGATGTGTTCCTGACCAACAAAGAGGCGACCCTGGATATTCTCGGGCGCTTCACCGAGGAACTTTTCGTGCTGCAACGGGCGATCCGCATGGGCGACGGGGATGCGCTGTTTGACTATTTCACCCGAACGCGGGCGATCCGGCGCGGTATTATCGAGGCGGGGCAAGACACGGATGCACCGGATTTCGGCCGGGTCAAACCGCGCAAAAGCGGGGATGAGGGATGAGATTTGCGCGGGCGGTGGCAGCGATAGCGGTTTTGGGCATTGCCCTGCCGGCACTCGCTTATGCGCCCGCGCAATCCCTGCGGCCCCTGCCGCGCCCCGATACATCGCCCGCGCCGCAAAGCCCTGCTGACCGCGTGCTCGGGCCGACGGACCCGCTTGTCGTGACGATCATAGCCACCGACCTGGCACCGTCTTCGTCCCTGCGGCCGATCTATCGCCCCGGTCGGGCCGAACAGGTGACAGAGATCCGGTCAGATCAACCGATCGTGGCAGAGCTGCCGCCACAGGAGACGGAGACACAGGGCCCTCCACGGGGTCTCCTGGCACTGCTGGCGGGACAAAACCGTCGCAATCCGCCGGGTGTCACGGCCGTACGCATATCGCTGCGACCTTTGGAACGACCTGCGGGGCTGGCTGCGGCCATCCGGGCGGCGGAAACGAGGGGCACTCCGGGGCGGGTGACACAACCGGGCCAGCGCGGGGCGTTGTGCGGGCAACGCGGCATAATTGGCGACCGGCTGGAACGCATTCCGGGACGGATCAACGGATGTGGCATTTCCGAGCCTGTACGCGTGCGGGAGATTGACGGCATCACCCTTGCACAGCCCGCGACGGTCAATTGCGACACGGCACTGGCCCTTCAGGACTGGCTTAATGACGCGGTCATTCCCACGGTTGGGCGGCGCGGGGGCGGGGTGGCGTCGCTGCGCGTTGTGGCCTCCTATTCCTGCCGGACACGGAACAACCAGCCCGGTGCGCGGCTGTCGGAACACGCTACGGGCAATGCGATCGATATCGCGGGCATTGGCCTTGTGGATGGGTCCGAGATCTCGGTTCTCGACGACTGGGGCGGGGGGCGAGAGGGCCGCATCCTCCGACAGCTGCATGAGGCGGCGTGCGGCACGTTCGGAACGGTTCTGGGCCCGGAATCGGACCGCTTTCACCGGGACCATTTCCACTTGGACGTCGCCTCGTATCGCAGCGGCTCCTACTGCCGCTAACGCAGGATCAGGCGCGGGGCGGGGCCAAGCGGGATTGGGCCGAAATAGACCTGCCCGTCCGAAAAGCTAAGCGTCGCGTCGAGGTCCTCTGGACGGCCTGACAGGCCCGCAAGCAGGCCAAGACCGGTTTCCAGCGTGCCACGAAAGCTTGCGGGGATCGCGCCTGCATTCACGCCGATCTCGATCATTGCACGCCAGTTCTGCGCCCGAACGGACAGATCGCCCATAGGCATCCCCTCGGCGTCCACATCGAGATCGCCGGAAAGACGCAAGGCCAGTTGCCCCCATTCGGCGCGCAATTCGGTCAGTTCAACGCGGGTGATTGCCGGCCTGCTGCTTTCCAGCGCCGTCAGATCCCAGATGCGGTCAAAGCCCATGATGGCGTCAAGATGGACCAGCTCGATGGATTGCGGCAGCACCCCGGCCGGGTCCAGAAGGGCCAGAACCGCGCCCGCCGGATCCACGCCACTGGCGTCAATGCGAATGTCATAGCGGTGACCGGGCTCGTGTCGTTCCGCGACCAAAGCCACCGCACGATCCAGGCGGCTGGACCACCCAATGTCACTTTCCATTTCCAGCGCAGTGATCCGGGTTTCGGATTGTTCCAACGCGAGATAGTCCAGCGGGCGGATATGCAGCATCGCCTCTAACTGTTCGGCGCGGATTGTGATGTGTTCGAACGGCGTCGACAGGGTGTGTTCGGCCGGCCAGACCGCGCGTATCGCCTGCGGTTGATAGCTGTCCTGTTCCAGCCGAAATCCGTCCGCCTCTACCGCCCAACCACTTTGCGGATCAGCCAGCATCAGCTCTGGCAGGGTGGTGATGAAATGGAACGGATAGCCCGACGTTTGTACCGTGTCGCGGGTCACGACCCACCCGGCTGCCTCACGATCGGCCAGCCAGCCCGTAAGCAACCGTTCCGTCGCAATAGAACCGACCAGCCAAACGACTGACCAGATCGCGACAAGCGCACCGATCACCCAGGCCCAGACCTTCATTGCGCGCATCTCCTGTTTCATCCCGCTCATGCTCTGCATATACGGGGGCGGGTGCATGTGGCTATGGGACAAGGTGGCAAGAGCATGGTGTCAGCGGATCTTTGGGTGTTCGGGTATGGATCGCTGATCTGGAATCCCGGTTTTGACGTGGCTGAGACCCGCATTGCGCGGCTGCCCGGCTGGCACCGGTCCTTCTGCATGAGTTCGATCCACCATCGCGGTACGGTGGACAGCCCCGGTCTGGTGCTGGCGCTGGATATGGCGGACGAGGCGCATTGCGATGGCGTTGCCTTCCGGGTTGAAGCCGCCAAAGCCGCCGCCACCATCGACTATCTGCGCGAACGAGAACTGATTTCGTCCGCCTATCTGGAACGGGAATTGCCAATCGCCTTCCATGACGGCGGTGAGGCGATAGCCGTCACTTACGTGATCGACCGCGACCATGAGCAATATGTGGCGGGGATGAGTCTGGAAAAACAGGCTCAGATTATCGCCAGTGCGGTTGGCGGGCGGGGCCCGAATGACGAGTATCTTTATAATACCGCCGCTCATCTGGCGGAGCTCGGTGTGGCCGATGAGGATCTGGATTGGCTGGTCCACCGGGTTCGGGCGCTGAAACAGGGGTGACCTTGCGCCGGAATGCGCGCGCGGGCCCCGCAACGCTTGGCAGAAGGAAGCAGGCACGGTAGGGTGAGCGCGTGAAAAACGGGATGGCAAGAACACCGTGACGAGCAGACCTGACGCGCCGCGCTTTACGCAACCGATCCGCCAGATCGCGATCATGCTCATGATCTGCGGGCTGGTGGGGCTTGGCACCTTCCTCGTGTGGGGCAGCATCGAGCCTGTCGTGACGGCAAACACCTATCTCAACGGCACCATCGCGCTTGTCTTCTTTGCGGGCGTTTTGGCCTGTTTCTGGCAGGTGGTGCAGCTCTTCTCGTCGATCTCGTGGATCGAGGGCATCGCCAACGGTGCCGGTGAGGAACAGGGGAAGCCGCCGCTGCTGCTTGCGGCGCTGACGGGGATTTTTCAGGCGCGCGGATCGCGGCTGCAACTGACCTCCAGCTCATCCCGTTCGGTGCTGGATTCGGTCGGTGCACGGATGGAAGAGGCGCGCGACATCACGCGCTACATCACCAATCTGCTGATTTTCCTGGGTCTTCTGGGCACGTTCTACGGGCTGGCCGTGACCATCCCGGCGGTGGTGGAAACCATTCGCTCGCTCCAACCCTCGGCCGACGAGTCCGGGATAGAGGTGTTTTCGCGCCTGATGGGCGGATTGGAGGAACAACTGGGCGGCATGGGCACGGCCTTTGCCTCGTCGCTGCTTGGCCTTGCAGGATCGCTGGTCGTAGGGCTGCTGGAGCTGTTTGCAGGCCATGGCCAGAACCGGTTCTACCGAGAGATGGAAGAGTGGCTCTCGACGATTACACGGGTCAGCTTCTCGTCCGGTGAGGGCGAAGGTGGCGGGCTGGATCGGGCCGCGATTGCCACAGTGCTGGATCACATGGTCGATCAGATCGACACGTTGCAGGGGCTGTTCACCCAATCCGAGGCGCGCCATCAGGAAACCGAGGCACGGCTTGGCGAGATGACCGGCGTGCTGGCTGACCTTGCCGAACGGCTTGGCCCCGGACAGGTGGCGGCGACCGAACGGTTGTCGGCGGCGCAGGAACGGCTGGCTGAAGTCCTGTCGGCCACCTCGGGCGAGGGCGGCATTGATGCGGAAAGCCGGATGCGCCTGCGGTCAATCGACGTGCAGTTGCTGAAGATTTTCGAAGAAATGGGCAGCTCTCGCCATGAGGAAATCGGCGCACTTCGTGCGGACCTCGGCGAATTGACCGTGGCAATCCGCGATCTGACCCGCTCGGCGTCTCAGCCGCGTCAACGCCAGGCCCCGCAGCGCCGATCCCGCCCCGAAGATTCGGCCCCGGAGGGCTGATCCATGGCCTTCCACCGGCGTTCCGGCAATCGCTTTACCGCCTCGATCTGGCCCGGTTTCGTGGATGCCATCACGGCGCTCTTGATGGTGATGATCTTCGTTCTGACGATTTTCATGATCGTCCAGTTCGTGCTGTCTGAAACGATCAACAATCAGGATGACGAGCTAAACACCCTGAACGCGCAGCTCAATGAGCTGGCCGACGCGCTCGGGCTTGCGCAGAACCGGTCGGCGCAGTTGGAACAGAGGGTCGCGACCCTGGGTGCCAGTTTGTCCGAAGCCGAGGGTGAGCTGCAAATTCAGGCCGCGCTGATCGCTTCGCTCACTGCCGAAACGGAAGGCCAGGCCGCGCGTATCGCCGATTTCGAAGCACAGGTTGCGTCGCTGATCGCCGCCAATACGGACCTGACAGAGGAACGCGACACGGTTCAGGCGGACCTGGAGGCGCGCCTGACCGAGATTGATGCCCTGTCACTGGCCCTGGCAACCGCACGCGATGAGATTGACGTGGCCGCCGAGCAAGCCAGGCTGGCCGCCGCCGAGCGCGAGGCGATGGAAGCGCTGATTGCCGATCTGCAAACTGAAGCTGCCGCGCAGCAGGCCACGCTGGCCGATACATTGGCGGCCCTGCAGGCCCAAGAGGATACCTCTGCCGGGTTGCAGACCGACCTGACCACCGCCCTTGCCGCACTGGCGGGCGAGGAGGCGCTGACCGCTTCGCTGGAAACGCGTATTGCCGAGCTCGAGGGGGCTTTGTCAGACGAAGAAGCCGCGCTGTTGGCAGAACAAGCCGCGGCTGCGGCCCTGCGTGAACGGCTGTCTCTGCTGGAAACCGATCTGGATAGCGAAGAAGCCGCGCGTCTTGCAGAAGCCGCCGCCGCCGCCGCCCTCCGTGATCGTTTGGCCGACACCGAAGCACAGCTTTCCGGCGAAGAGGCCGCGCGCCTGGCGGAAGCCGCTGCCGCGGAAGCCCTGCGCGCCCGCCTGCAAGAGGCCGATGCCGAACTGACCGCGATGGCGCTGGCGCTGGAACAACGCCGGCAAGAGGCTGAAGACACGTTGACCCTGTTGGCCGCCGCTGACCAGGCCCGCGAAAACTTCGCTGCCCGTTTGGCCGCAGCCTTGGCCGACAACACTGCGCAGGGCGACCGGATCGCGGAATTGGAGACAGATCTTGCATCCGCCAGTGAACAAGCGGGCCGTTTGTCTGATCTGGAAGGGCAGCTTGCATTGGCTTTGGCTGCGCGAGCGCAGGACAGTGCCGCTTTGGCAGAAACTCAGGCTGCTCTGGACGCCGCACAATCGGTGGCCGAGGCACGCGCAACCGAAATGTCCTCGTTGGAGGAAGAACTGGCCCGCGCCCTCGCCCGCCTGACCGCCCAGGCAACGGAAAGCCGCGCGCGTATCGCCGCGTTGGAGGAAGACATCGCTGCCGCCAATGCCAATGCCGCTGCCAATGCGGCCGAGGCCGAAGCAAATGCCGAGGCGTTGACAGCGCTGGAGGCGGAACTGGTCCGCGCCTTGCAGGAGGCCAGCGCGCGTGAAAATGCAGACGCCGCGCGTATCGCGGGCTTGCAGGCTGACCTGAATTCTTTGCGCGCCAGTGTCGATGCGGGGCGGGGGGAACTGACCACGCTGGAGGCAGAGCTTGCCGCAGCCCTGGCAGAGGCCGCGCGCAATTCCGAATTGGCGCGACAGACGGCGGCGGAACTTGCCACGGCGCAGGCCGATGCCGCAGCGGCCGCTGAACAGGTGCGTGCAGGTGAAACGGCTTTGACCACGCTGGAGGCAGAACTGACGCAAGCGCTGCTGGATCTTTCCCGCGCCGAACAAACTGCCGAAGCCCGGATAACAGCTTTGGAGGCAGAGCTTGCCGCATCGGAGGCCGCGCGTGAGGCCGCAGGAGCGGAAGCCACCAGCGCCCTTTCGGATCTGGAAGCACAGCTGGCCGCCGCCTTGACCGCGCAGATGCTGGCCGAAGCCACTGCCGAAGACCGGCTAAGCGAGGCTGAGCAGCGCTCGGCGCTTTTGGCCCAGGCCAATTTGGAATTGGAAACGGCAGAGGCGGCGTCAGCCGAAAGTCAGCGCCAGATTGCGGCGCTGAATGAACAGGTGGCGGCGCTGCGCACTCAGCTTGGTGAGTTGCAGGGGTTGCTCGACGCATCGCAGGCGGCGGACGCGGAGGCACAGGTTCAGGTGGAAACGCTTGGCGCTGATTTGAACGCAGCCCTGGCACGGTTGGCGGCGGAAAGTGATGCGCTGGCGGAATCTGAAGCCGCCCGCGCAGAGGCAGAGGCGGAAGCGCGTCGTCTGGCAGAGGCGGAAGCCGCACGGCTGGCAGCTGAGGCGCAGGAACTGGAACGCTATCGGTCGGAATTCTTCGGCCGCCTGCGGGAGTTGCTGGAGGGGCGCGAGGGCGTCAGCATCGAGGGCGACCGGTTCGTCTTCGCCTCGGAAGTGCTGTTCGAGGTCGGATCCGCGGACCTTTCCCCCGAAGGGGAAGCGCAGATCGCGAATGTGGCGGAACTGCTGTTCGACGTGGCTGGAGAGATTCCGTTATCGGTCGACTGGATCGTGCGGGTGGATGGCCACACCGACAACCAGCAGCTGCGACCAACAGCGGAATACGCCAATAACTGGGAACTCAGCCAGGCCCGTGCCCTGTCTGTGGTGCTGTTCATGAGCGATGAACTGGGTTTTCCACCGGCACGGCTGGCGGCCACTGGCTTTGGCGAATATCGGCCAATCGCATCCAACGACACACCGGCAGGCCAGGCGCAAAACCGGCGGATCGAGCTGAAGCTGACAGAGCGGTGAACGGCTTGCTGGAGGAGCTGCTGGCCTGCGAATCCCGCGTGTGGGAGGCCTTGGTTACGGGCGATGCCAAGGCGGATTCTGCGGCTTTGTCCGAGGATTTTCTCGGTGTCTATCCCGATGGGTTCGCCGCCAAGGACAGCCATATCGGACAATTGTCAGACGGCCCCACGGTTCTGCGCTACCGCCTGTCCCAGATGCGGGTCATGCCGCTTGGGTCAGATCATGCCCTGCTTGCTTACCGCGCGGAGTATACCCGCGTGGGGCGGGGCGAGAGCGAAGTAATGTTCGTGTCCAGCATCTGGCGGCGTGATGGTGCAGGTTGGATCAACATATTCAGTCAGGACACACCTGCGACGGGCATTGCAGTGCCGTGACGAAAAAGGCGCCCCGTGGGGCGCCCTTTCCATAATCAATCCGCAGTCAGCAGCGGTGGCTTCTTGGACGATATCCGCCGCGCGCCGGGTTCTTCGATACGCAGGCTGATTTCGCCGTCCTTGATGCCGACCTGAACATTTCCACCCTTGGCAAGCTTGCCGAACAGCAGCTCTTCGGCCAGTGGCTTCTTGATGTGCTCCTGGATCACGCGGCCAAGCGGGCGGGCGCCCATCCGGTCGTCATATCCTTTGTCGGCCAGCCATTCGGCTGCGGGACGGGTCAGTTCGATGGTCACGTTGCGGTCCATCAACTGCGCTTCCAGTTGCAGCACGAACTTTTCGACCACTTGCAGGATGACCTCTTTCGGCAGGGTGCCGAAGGAAATAACCGCATCAAGACGGTTGCGGAATTCCGGCGTGAAGGTGCGTTCGATCGCCGCTGTATCCTCGCCCTCGCGCCGGTCACGGCCAAAGCCGATAGCGGATTTCGCCTGTTCTGCCGCGCCTGCGTTCGAGGTCATGATCAGCACCACGTTGCGGAAATCGACAGACCGGCCGTTATGATCGGTCAGCGTGCCGTGATCCATGACCTGCAACAGGATGTTGAACACATCCGGGTGCGCCTTCTCGATCTCATCAAGCAGCAGAACGCAATGCGGATGCTGGTCGATACCGTCGGTCAGAAGCCCACCCTGATCGAAGCCCACGTAACCCGGAGGCGCACCGATCAAGCGGGATACCGCATGCTTCTCCATATATTCCGACATGTCGAAGCGCAGCAGTTCCACGCCGAGCGTATCGGCCAACTGCTTGGCAACCTCGGTCTTGCCGACGCCGGTCGGGCCAGCAAACAGGTAGTTGCCAATGGGCTTCTCCGGCTCGCGCAGGCCCGCGCGCGCCAGTTTGATGGCGCTGGCCAGCGCCTCGATGGCCTTGTCCTGCCCGAACACCACGCGCTTGAGGCTCTTTTCAAGGTCTTTGAGCACCTCTGCATCGTCCTTCGAGACGTTCTTGGGCGGGATGCGGGCGATCTTGGCCACCACGGCTTCGATCTCTTTCGCGCCAATGGTCTTGCGGCGCTTGGATTCGGCGACCAGATGCTGAGCCGCGCCAGCCTCGTCGATCACGTCGATGGCTTTGTCGGGCAGTTTGCGGTCATTGATGTAGCGCGCCGACAGTTCCACTGCCGTCTTGATCGCATCATTGGTGTACTTGATGTCGTGGTGATCCTCGAAATAGGGTTTCAGGCCCTTGAGGATCTTCACCGTATCTTCCACCGAAGGCTCGTTCACGTCGATCTTCTGGAACCGGCGGGACAAGGCGCGGTCCTTTTCGAAATGTTGACGGAATTCCTTGTAGGTGGTTGACCCCATGCAGCGCAATTTGCCGCCCTGAAGCGCCGGTTTCAGCAGGTTCGAGGCGTCCATCGCCCCGCCAGAGGTCGCGCCTGCACCAATCACGGTGTGGATCTCGTCGATGAACAGAACCGCGTCCGGGTGATCTTCCAATTCGGAGACGACGGCCTTGAGCCGTTCTTCGAAATCACCGCGATAACGGGTGCCGGCCAGCAGCGCGCCCATGTCGAGCGAGTAGATCGTCGCGCCTTGCAGCACTTCGGGCGTTTCGCCTTCGACGATCTTCTTGGCCAGACCTTCGGCGATTGCGGTCTTGCCAACACCGGGGTCACCGACCAGCAGCGGGTTGTTCTTTCGGCGGCGGCAAAGCACCTGAATGCAGCGTTCTACCTCATGCTCGCGGCCGATCAGCGGATCAACGTCGCCCTTGAGCGACTTGGCGTTCAGATCGACGCAATACTTGGCCAGCGCAGATTCCTTGCCCTCGCCTTCCGGGGTGGCCTGAGATGCGCTGTGAATCTCGTCTTCATCGCTTGCGCCGCTCACGGGACGGGATTCACCGAAGGAGGGGTCCTTGGCGACGCCATGGGCGATGAAGTTGACCGCGTCATAACGGGTCATGTCCTGTTCCTGAAGGAAATAGGCAGCGTTGGATTCACGTTCGGCGAAGATCGCGACCAACACGTTCGCGCCCGTCACCTCGGTGCGGCCGGAACTTTGGACATGGATCGCGGCGCGTTGGATGACGCGCTGGAACGCAGCGGTCGGAACCGCCTCAGAGCCTTCTACATCAGTGACCAGCGTCGAAAGCTCCTCGTCGATGAATTCGACAAGGGTCTGGCGCAGTTCTTCCAAGTCGACGGAACAGGCCTGCATGACCTTCATCGCGTCGGGCTCGTCCAGCAGGGCGAGCAGCAGATGTTCGAGGGTTGCGAGTTCATGACGGCGCGCATTGGCGTTTGCCAGCGCGGCGTGGATGGCCTGCTCAAGGGTGTTCGAAAACGACGGCACTGCCTGTGCTCCTTTCGTTGCGCCAGGGCGGCGAGGGCGCGCGCCGGACTGACTGTGGCCTCATACTGTTAAGGTTCGGTTTTTGTCGTCACAGTTCAAGGCATTTCTCTTCAATTTTTCCTCGCGCCGCTGCCATTTTTCGTGATGGTGCCTAATCGGTCGGCAAATTGGGGCGAATTGGGCTATATTCAGAATTGGTCTTTTCGCGCGCGGATTTCGGTAAAGACGGCCACATCGTCGGCTGTCTCTAGTCCAAGCTGCGCGCGGATGTCAGGGTCATGAGCACGCAGGAAGGGGTTGGTGTCCAGTTCTTCCTGAAGGGTCGAGGGAACCGTGGGCCGCCCTTCGGCCCGTGCGGCGTCGATCGCCCTGACACGAGAGATAAGTGCCGGATTGCCGGGATCAATGGTCAACGCGAATTTCGCGTTGCCGGCGGTGTATTCGTGGCCGGAGCAGACCAGCGTTTCGGGCGGCAGGGCGGCAAGGCGGCCAAGGCTGGCATGCATCATTTCGGGGCTGCCTTCGAACAGGCGGCCGCAGCCAAGCGCCATAAGGCTGTCGGCGGTGAAGACGGCCGCACTGTCAGGGAAATGAAAGGCGATATGGCCAATGGTGTGGCCAGACACTTCGATGACGTTGCCGCTTTCGCTGCCAACAGTCACGGTTTCACCGGGATTTACGGCGTGATCAAGCGGCGGCAGGCGGTCGGCATCGGCTGCATTGCCCCAGGTCTTGGCCCCGGTCGCGGCGACCAGCGGGGCCACCCCGTCGATATGGTCCCAGTGATGATGGGTGATCAGAATATCGGTCAGCGTCCAGCCTCGCGCTGCCAGTTCCGCCTGTATGGGCTCCGGGTCCGGGACATCGACCACTGCCGTGGCCCCGGTGGTCGCATCGTGCAGGAGGAATGCATAGTTGTCTGCCAGGCACGGCACGGTGACGATCTGCAAAGGCATGGTAAATTCCTTCTTCCCGAGTAAGCTGCCTCCGACCGTCGCCCAAACCCGAGGGGGTTGCAATGCATCTCGACGTGCTGGACCTGCGCCAGTTCTATTACCGAACCCGGTTGGGCCGAATCGCACAAAAGGCGGTGCGCGATCAGGTGACGGCATTCTGGCCCGAGGCGCGCGGGGAAACGGTGGTGGGTTTCGGCTTTGCTGTGCCGCTGTTGCGCCCCTATCTGGGCGAGGCGGAGCGGATCATCGGCCTGATGCCGGGTGCGCAGGGGGTAATGCCCTGGCCCGCCGGTCGCGACAATGTCTCGGTCCTGTGCCACGAAACCCGTTGGCCGTTATCTGCGGGGATGGCGGACAAGCTGGTCTGTCTGCATGGGCTGGAAACCTCTCAGCACCCTGCTGCGGTTCTGGAAGAATGCCACAGGGTTCTGGCGCCGGGCGGCAAGGCATTGTTCATCGTGCCGAACCGGGGCGGGCTTTGGGCGCGGCGTGACGCGACGCCCTTCGGCTTTGGCAGGCCCTATTCGCTGAGCCAGCTGGAGGCACAGCTGCGCAGCCAGGGGTTTGAGCCGGAACGCCACCGCGCCGCCCTGTTCGCCCCGCCGAGTCATGGGCGGTTTTGGCTGAACAGCGCGGAGCTGGTCGAGAACATGGGCCGCAAGCTGTCGAGCTATTACGCAGGCGGCGTCATCATGCTGGAGGCCAGCAAGCACACATTCGCCCCAACACGGCCGGGTCTGGCCGAGCGTGTTAAACGCCCGTTACGCATCCTCGATTCTGCGCCGCAGCCCGCGCGTGTCAGGGACGAAACGGCTCTTTTATAAGCGTTGAATGGGGACGCGGCGGGAGGAATCCACTGCATGCGAAAGTGTGCGGGGGTATACAAAAGCACCTGACTCGCGCCTTATCCACAGAAAAAGCTTTAAAAATCGCTAGCTTCAAAGCGTCGCAGGACAGTGAATCCGTTCAAAACCCCAAAAAAACAGGGGCTTCGGCGGATTCCTGCCAAATGCCGTGGCTGTTGCAGGCTGCATAACCCTCTGATACATCCAGCGCGATTTCAGGTGGGCGGGGACAGATACCGCCTTTAGACAGAACCGCCGGGCACACCGCAGGGTGTGGTCCCGGCCACTGTATCGGAAGGGTGGACGTGTCGGAAACAGCTTCGATCTCGACCGGCATTGCCTCGCGCTACGCGACGGCGGTGTTCGATCTAGCCACAGAGGACAAGGCGCTCGACGCGCTGGAGGCCGATCTGGCCACGCTGGAAGGCGCATTGGCCGACAGCGAAGACCTGCGCGACCTGATCGCTTCGCCGATCTATTCGCGCTCTGACATGCAGGCTGGTATTGCAGCCGTTGCCTCGGCCATGGGCCTGGGTTCGATCATGTCCAACACGCTGAAACTGATGGCCACCAAGCGCCGTCTGTTCGTGGTGCCGCAGATGGTGGCCGCGCTGCGTGCGATGATTGCAGATCACAAAGGCGAAGTGACCGCCGATGTTGTGTCGGCCAAGGCGCTGACCAAAACCCAGTCCGACAAGCTGGCAAAGGCCCTCAAGGCTGCCGTTGGCAAGGACGTGAAACTGAATGCGACCGTCGATGACTCTATCATTGGCGGTCTTGTCGTTAAGGTGGGCTCGAAGATGATCGACACGTCGATCCGCTCCAAGCTCAACACCCTCCAGAACACTATGAAAGAGGTCGGATAAATGACTATCCAAGCAGCCGAGATCTCTGCGATCCTCAAGGAGCAGATCAAGAGCTTTGGCCAGGAGGCCGAAGTCGCCGAGGTGGGCCGTGTGCTCTCCGTTGGTGACGGTATCGCCCGTGTTTACGGTCTGGACAATGTCCAGGCAGGTGAAATGGTCGAATTCCCTGGCGGCATCATGGGGATGGCGCTGAACCTCGAAGCCGACAACGTCGGTGTCGTGATCTTCGGCTCTGACCGGGACATCAAAGAAGGCGACACCGTCAAGCGCACCAACTCGATCGTGGACGTGCCCGCGGGCGACGGTCTGCTGGGTCGCGTTGTCGACGGTCTGGGCAACCCGATCGACGGCAAAGGCCCGATCGTGTCCTCCGAGCGTCGCGTTGCCGACAGCAAGGCACCGGGCATCATCCCGCGTAAGTCGGTTCACGAGCCGATGGCAACCGGCCTCAAATCCGTTGACGCCATGATCCCGATCGGCCGTGGCCAGCGGGAACTGATCATTGGCGACCGTCAGACCGGTAAGACCGCCGTGGCGCTCGACGCGATCCTGAACCAGAAGTCCTACAACGAAGCCGCCGGCGACGATGAGAGCAAGAAGCTCTACTGCGTTTACGTGGCTGTTGGTCAGAAGCGCTCGACCGTTGCGCAGCTGGTGAAGAAGCTGGAAGAAACCGGCGCGATCGACTACTCGATCGTTGTGGCCGCAACCGCATCCGACCCCGCGCCGATGCAGTTCCTTGCCCCCTACGCCGCAACCGCAATGGCGGAATACTTCCGCGACAACGGCCGTCACGCGCTGATCATCTATGATGACCTGTCCAAGCAGGCCGTGTCCTATCGCCAGATGTCGCTGCTGCTGCGCCGCCCGCCGGGCCGCGAAGCATACCCCGGTGACGTTTTCTACCTCCACTCCCGCCTGCTGGAGCGTTCGGCCAAGCTGAACGAAGACCACGGTGCTGGCTCGCTGACCGCTCTGCCGATCATCGAAACCCAGGGCGGCGACGTTTCGGCGTTTATTCCGACCAACGTGATCTCGATCACCGACGGCCAGATCTTCCTCGAAACCGAACTGTTCTACCAGGGCATCCGCCCCGCCGTGAACACCGGTCTGTCGGTGTCTCGTGTGGGCTCCTCCGCTCAGACCAAGGCGATGTCCTCGGTTGCCGGTCCGGTGAAACTGTCGCTGGCTCAGTATCGCGAAATGGCGGCCTTCGCACAGTTCGGTTCCGACCTTGACGCTGCAACTCAGCGCCTGCTGAACCGTGGTGCCCGTCTGACCGAGCTGATGAAGCAGCCCCAGTACTCGCCGCTGACCAACGCCGAGATCGTCTGCGTGATCTACGCCGGCACCAACGGCTATCTCGACAAGGTCGCCATGTCCGACGTGGGTCGTTTCGAAGCTGGCCTGCTGGCGCATCTTCGCGGCAAGCACCAGGATCTGCTCGACGACATCACCAACAACGACCGTAAGGTCAAAGGTGAGCTTGAAGACAAGGTCAAGGCAGCACTCGACGAATTCGCCGCTGATTTCGCATAAGGAGGTCAGGCAATGCCAAACCTCAAGGACCTAAAAAACAGGATCGAGTCGGTCAAATCGACCCGCAAGATCACCAAGGCGATGCAAATGGTCGCCGCCGCCAAACTGCGCCGTGCGCAGGATGCGGCGGAGGCTGGCCGTCCCTATGCCGAGCGGATGCAGGCCGTCATGGGCGGCCTTGCCGCCTCTGTCGGCAATTCCGATGGTGCTCCGCGTCTTCTGGCGGGCACCGGGGCCGATCAGACCCACCTGCTGGTGGTGCTGACGGCCGAGCGGGGGCTTTGTGGTGGCTTCAACTCGACGATCGTGCGTCTCGTGCGCACCCGGATCGCCGATTTGCAGGCACGCGGCAAGACGGTGAAGATCCTTACCGTGGGCAAGAAGGGCCGCGAACAGCTGCGCCGGGACTATGCCGATCTGATGGTGGGTCATGTCGACCTGTCTGAAGTGAAGCGTGTCGGTTACGCCAATGCTGCCGAGATCGCCGGTGACATCCTTGCGCGTTTCGACGCCGGGGAATTCGACGTCGCCTCGATCTACTTCAACACCTTCCAATCGGTGATCAGCCAGATCCCGACCGAAACCCAGATCATTCCGGCCAAGTTCGACGCGCCCGAGGCTGACGATGCCTCGACGCTCTACGACTACGAGCCGTCGGAAGAGGCCATTCTGGAAGACCTGCTGCCGCGCGGTGTCGCAACGCAGATCTTCTCGGCCCTGCTGGAAAACGGGGCGTCCGAACAGGGCGCACGGATGTCGGCGATGGACAACGCCACACGCAACGCGGGCGACATGATCGACAGACTGACGATCGAGTTCAACCGTTCGCGTCAGGCCGTCATCACCAACGAGCTGATCGAAATCATTTCGGGCGCCGAGGCGCTCTGACGTAATCTGGAGACACGACATGGCACAAGCAGTCGGGAAAATCACGCAGGTCATCGGCGCCGTCGTTGACGTGCAGTTCGAGGATCAGTTGCCCGAGATCCTTAACGCGCTGAACACCGAGAACAACGGCAAGAAGCTGGTTCTCGAAGTGGCACAGCATCTTGGCGAAAACACCGTTCGGACCATCGCTATGGACGCGACCGAAGGTCTGGTGCGCGGCGCGACCGTCACCGACACCGGCGCTCCCATCTCGGTTCCGGTCGGCAACGCCACCCTGGGCCGCATCCTGAACGTCATCGGCGAACCCGTTGACGAAAAGGGCCCGGTGAACGCAGCTGAAACCCGCGCCATCCACCAGCCCGCACCGGAATTCGAAGAGCAGTCCACTGCCTCTGAAATCCTCGTCACCGGTATCAAGGTGGTCGACCTTCTGGCCCCCTATTCCAAGGGTGGTAAGATCGGCCTCTTCGGCGGTGCCGGCGTGGGCAAGACCGTTCTCATCATGGAACTGATCAACAACATCGCAAAGGTGCACTCGGGCTACTCCGTGTTCGCCGGTGTGGGTGAACGGACCCGTGAAGGGAACGACCTCTACCACGAGATGATCGAATCCAACGTGATCAAGCCCGACAACCTGGAAGAATCGCAGGTTGCCCTGGTTTACGGTCAGATGAACGAGCCTCCGGGTGCGCGTGCCCGTGTTGCGCTGACCGGCCTGACCCTGGCTGAGCAGTTCCGCGACCAGTCCGGGACCGACGTTCTGTTCTTCGTCGACAACATCTTCCGCTTCACGCAGGCCGGTTCCGAGGTGTCCGCACTTCTGGGTCGTATCCCGTCCGCTGTGGGCTACCAGCCGACGCTGGCCACCGACATGGGTGCGATGCAGGAACGCATTACCTCGACCAAGCAGGGCTCGATCACCTCGATCCAGGCCGTCTACGTTCCCGCGGACGACCTTACCGACCCGGCTCCGGCCACCACCTTCGCCCACCTCGACGCAACCACCGTTCTGTCGCGCGCGATTTCGGAACTGGGTATCTACCCGGCCGTGGACCCGCTCGACTCCTCCTCGCGTATCCTCGATCCGCAGGTTGTCGGTGAAGAGCACTACAACGTTGCCCGTGACGTTCAGGGTATCCTCCAGCGCTACAAGTCGCTGCAGGATATCATCGCCATTCTCGGCATGGACGAACTGTCGGAAGAGGACAAGCTGACCGTGGCCCGCGCCCGGAAAATCCAGCGTTTCCTGTCCCAGCCCTTCGACGTGGCGAAAGTGTTCACCGGCTCTGATGGTGTTCAGGTTCCGCTGGAAGACACCATCGCGTCCTTCAAGGCCGTGGTTGCCGGCGAATATGACCACCTGCCCGAAGCAGCCTTCTACATGGTTGGCGGCATCGACGAAGTGATCGCAAAAGCCGAGCGCCTGGCCGCAGAAGCAGCCTAAGGAGTAACCGATGGCCGATATGATGCAGTTTGACCTTGTGTCGCCGGAAAAGAGGCTGGCCTCTTTCGAAGCGTCCTCGGTCCAGATTCCGGGTGCCGACGGCGACCTGACGGCGATGCCGGGGCACAGCCCCGTCATCACCACCCTGCGTCCGGGCGTTGTCCGGGTGCAGTCGGCCGATGGCGACAAGGCTTTCGTTGTGACCTCCGGTTTTGTTGAGGTTACCGCAGAGTCTGTTTCGGTGATTGCCGAGCGTGCCCATGCAGGTGACGAGGTTCGCAAAGACGATCTCTCCGATCTTCTGGAAGAGGCCCGCGCAAAGGCCGCGTCCGCCGAAGCTGATCAGAAAGACGGGGCGGAGAAATTCGTCGCCGACCTGGTCCAGCTTATGGAAAACATGGAATAAGCCCGCTGCCCGGCGGCAAGACAAACAAGAACGCCCCGCGCCGGACCGGTTGCGGGGCGTTTCCTTTTTCGCTTAATTGTGTACGGCTTTTACCAAAATGCAGCCGTATTCATCCTGCAAAAGCAGGTCGGCCACAGCGATTGAGCAGATGAAAAAGATAAGAAACAACCTCGTTGGCGTCGATCAGGGCAGTCATGTGCTGTTCGAGGATTACGATGTCGGCGGCGAAATGTGGACTGGCACGGGCAACCGTGAAGTCTGGCACCCCGTACGTTTTGCGCAGCCGTTCAAGTCGCCGCCCGCCGTGCATGTGTCCGTCACCATGTGGGACATGTCTACCGAGGCCAACCAGCGCGCCGATATTCGCGCGGCCAATATCCGCCGCGACGGGTTCGAGCTGGTGTTCACAACCTGGGAAGACACCAAGATCGCCCGCGTCCGCGCCGACTGGATGGCCATTGGTGAACTGCCCTACGAGGACGACTGGGATCTTTACTGATCCAGCCCGTCTTGCACCTCGATAGCGCTCGACTTGGCCTTGTGCTCAGGCTCCACATGGATGGTGATATTGGCGTCAGGCACCGCCGCTTTCAGCGCCGCCTCGACCCGGTCGCAGATCTCGTGAGAGTCGGTCACCGTCGTATCGCCGGGCATGACCAGATGAAAGTCGATGAACGTCACCTTGCCCGCGTGCCGGGTGCGCAGGTCGTGGGCCTGTACCGCGCCGCTCGCATGGGATGCAATAACATCGCTGATCACCTGCAGGGTCGCCTCTGGCACCGCCTCATCCAGCAGTCCGTTGAGTGAGTCCTTGATGACCTTGGACCCGGACCAAAGGATATTCACCGCGACAATCGCCGCCATGATCGGGTCGAGTAGCCAGAACCCCGTGGCCCATGCAAGCAGGATGCCCGCCGCCACGCCGCAGGACGTCACAACATCCGCCAGAAGGTGTTTGCCATCAGCAACAAGGGCAGGGGAGCGCTCGCGCCGCCCCCAGGTCAGCAGGATCCAGCACCACAGGCCGTTCAGCCCCGTCGCCAGGCCGTTGATCACCAGGCCCGCCAGCGGTGCATCAATGGCCCGGGGGGCAAGGATGCCCGCATAGGCCTCTCGCAATATCAGTAGCGCAGCGATGATGATCATCGCCCCTTCCAGAACTGCGCTGAAGAATTCCGCCTTGTGGTGGCCATAGGGATGATTGGCGTCGGCAGGCCGGGCGGCCACGCGCACCGCGACAAGGGCGGCAAGGGCAGTGGCCACGTTTACCGTGCTTTCCAGCGCATCAGACAACAGTGCCACCGACCCAGTGATCCAATAGGCCAGCCCCTTCAGGGCCAGAACCACGAATCCCAGGATCAGGCTGCCAATGGCGAGTTTAACCGTTGTCGACATGGGGAAGGCCCCCCGGGTTGGGCTGCCGGAACGGCAGATGCAGAATGCAGGCCAGCGGCACTAGCCGCGCGAGTACAGACCCTCATAGATCGGTGCCAGCGTCTCGTCTTGGAAAAGAGACGAGACCGAGGTGCCCGACCATGTGTTCAGAATGGCCTGTGCGAACATTGGCGCGGTCGGCACGATGCGAATATTGGGCGCGGCCTTGGTTGCCTCGGTTGCCTCGATGGAATCGGTGATGACCAGCGATTTCATCACTGATTTGCTGACCCGCTCGATCGCCGGGCCAGAGAGGACGCCATGGGTGATATAGGAATGCACTTCCTTCGCTCCATGCTCCATCAGAACCTCAGCGGCCTTGCACAGCGTCCCGGCGGTGTCGCAGATATCGTCCACGATGATGCATTTCTTATCGGTCACATCGCCGATCACGGTCATCTCGGCCACTTCACCTGGCTTTTCGCGGCGCTTGTCCACGATCGACAGCGGGGCATTGATCCGCTTGGCCAGTTCCCGTGCACGCGCCACGCCGCCCACATCGGGCGAGATCACCATGATATCCTCCATCTGCCCCTTGAAGTGGTGCATGATATCCAGCGCAAAAATCGGCGCGGCATATAGGTTATCGACGGGAATATCGAAGAAGCCCTGAATCTGGGTAGCGTGCAGGTCGAGCGTCAGGATGCGCTCGATCCCGGCGCCGACCAGCATATTGGCCACCAGCTTGGCGGAAATCGGTGTGCGGGCCTTGGTGCGGCGGTCCTGTCGGGCATAGCCGAAATACGGGATCACAGCGGTGATCCGCGCCGCAGACGACCGACGCAGCGCATCGGCCATGATCAGCAGTTCCATCAGGTTGTCATTTGCCGGGTTCGAGGTGCTCTGGATGATGAACATGTCTTCGCCGCGCACGTTTTCAAACACTTCGACGAAGATCTCGCCGTCATTAAACCGCTCCACTCGGGCCTCGACGAGGTTCACCGACATGCCGCGATGCAGGGACATCCGGCGAGCGATGGCCTTGGCCAGCGGTTGATTGGAATTGCCGGAAATGAGCTTGGGATCGGATGCGGACATGGCAGCTGTCTCTCGGTGTGCTTTTGTAACAGGGCGTTGACACCCCCTAGCATCCAGCTACCAATCGCGAAAGACCAAAGGAAGGCGCGACATGGCTAACATTGACTACTATTTCTCGACCCTCTCTCCTTTCACTTACCTTGCGGGCACGGGTTTGGAGGAGATTGCAGCGCGGCACGGGGCGGGCATCACGTACAAGCCGATGGATATCATGACGCTGTTCACCCGCACCGGTGGTACCGCGCCAAAAGACCGGCACCCCGCCCGCATGGCCTATCGCGCGCAGGAATTGCGCCGGGCGCAGGTCAAATCCGGCCTGCCCTTGAACATCAAGCCGATGTTCTGGCCGACCAATCCTGCGCCGTCCTCTTACGCCATCATCACCGCGCAAAAAACCGGCGGCGGCGATCTGGCCGGTCTGGTCCATGGTATCCTGCGCGCCTGTTGGGCCGAGGAAAAGGATATTGCCGAAAACGATGTGGTTCGCGCAGCACTGGCGGCCACCGGCTTTGACCCCGACCTTGCCGATAAGGGGATGCTGTCGGCGGCCGAGGAATATGCGCGCAATCTGGAAGACGCGGTATCTGCCAATGTCTTCGGCGCACCGTTCTACATCGTCGACGGCACCGAGCATTTCTGGGGGCATGACCGTTTGCAGGATCTGGACCGCTACCTCGCAGGCGATCTGTGACAGGGTTTGCCAGGCAGTGGGGGCAGGGCCCGCGAAAGGCCCTGTTCCTGCACTGCTCACTGGCGCATTCGGGTGCGTGGCAAGGGCTGGTCCGGGCGCTTGGCCCCGGTTTTCATATCACTGCGCCGGATATTCTTGGTCACGGCAAGGCACCCGCTATCGACCCCGCCAAGGATCTGCACGACCAATGCTATCAGGCGATCCTTCCGCATCTGCCCGAGGGTCGTTTTGATGCGGTCGGCCACAGCTTTGGCGCGACGCTGGCGCTGCGGCTGGCCGAGGATATGCCGGACCGCATCCGCAGCCTGACGCTGATCGAACCGGTGCTCTTTGCAGCGGCGAAGGGCAGCGGCGAATTTGGCCGCTACCGGCAGGTGATCGCCGAATACGATCGGCTGATCGGACAACACAGCCGCGAAGACGCCGCGCGAGAGTTTCTGCGTCTTTGGGGGGCTGGCGGCGGTCTGGATGACATGCCCGAGGGGCAACAGCGTTACATGATTGACCGTATCCACTTCATCAAAGCCTCTGACGATGCCCTGTTTCAAGACAGTGCCAATTTGGTGCCTCGCCTGGGGCAGGTCGTGGCGCCCACGCTCCTCGTGCAGGGCGAACTGTGCCAGCCGATTACATCAGCAATCGTCGATCGGATGGAACGGGATATCCCAGAAACAACCCGCATCCGCGTGCCCGGCGCGGGCCACATGGTGCCGATCACCCATCCCGTACCGGTGGCACAGGCAGTTTTGGACCTGTTCGCGCGGGCGGGGTAGGGGGAAGGCGCTTCGAAGCGCCTTCACAAGAGTTTTCGAAAACTCTTGTGCGCGCCCAAAGTTCCCCCTCAGCTCAGAAACTACCCGCGGAAGAGCGTCAGCAGCCGGTCAACCGTTTCACCTTCGCAAGACCAGTCGCAGACGAAACGGCAACGGATGAGCTCATCCTCTGGCCCCTCGAGAGAGGCGTTGAAGGGGAAGAGATAGTATTTCGCACCGGCCTCCATCGCCCGCTTGTGGGCGCCGCGCGGGATATGGGCGAAGATCATGTTGCCTGCCGGTTCCGCCTCTAGCCGCGCACCGGGCAGGGCCTTGATACCGTCTGCCAACTCGCGGCACCGCGCATTGGCCTGTTCTGCCAGCCTGAGCCACAGCCCGTCGGTCACATAGGCATCCATCTGCGCAGACAGGAAGCGGTGCTTGGAAAACAGATGCGCGCCCCGTTTGCGGCGCAGCTCCAGTTCCCATGCCTGCGCGGGGTCGAAGAACACGACCGCCTCGACACCCAAACAGCCGTTCTTTGTGCCGCCGAAGCTGACGGCATCAATGCCCGCTTTCCACGTCATCTCGGCGGGCGTGCAGCCAAGCGACGCGCAGGCATTGGCAAAGCGGGCGCCATCCAAGTGCGTTTTCAGCCCGTAGGACTTGGCCACATCGGTGATCGCCTTGATCTCGTCCAGCGTATAGGCCGTGCCAATTTCAGTTATGTTGGTGATCGAGACGGGACCGCGCTGTACGCCATGTACGCCCTTGTCGCCGGTCGCCTTGATCGCGGCATCAAGGCCCGCAGGGTCCATCTTGCCATCCGGCCCGTCGACCAGCACCAGCTTGGCCCCATTGGTATAAAACTCGGGCGCGCCGCATTCATCCTCTTCCGCATGGGCGATGCGGTGAACAAAGATCCCGTCCCAGGGATTGGCAAGCGTCGCCAGGGCCAGGGCATTGGCCGCGGTGCCTGTCGCCACCAGATGCACGCTGGCCTCTGGTGCTTCGAACAGGTCGCGGATCTTTTGCGTGACATCCGGCATGATCGTGTCATTGCCATAGGGCATCTGATACCCCTGATTGGCGCGCATAACCGCATCCATGATTTCCGGCGCGGCCGGGCCAGTGTTGTCAGAGGCAAAGATCATGTGCCCGGCTCCTCGATGATGTAATCTTCCCATTCTTCTTCCTGCACTTCGAATTCGGGCACTGTCAGCCCGCGTATCGACACACCTGCAGAATGGACGCTTTCTGGGTCACCAGACACCAGCGGGTGCCAGTGGTAAAGGGGCTTGCCTTCGTGGCGCAGCCGGTAGGCGCAGGTTTCGGGCATGAAATAAGCCACGTCGCCCATTGTCTCTGGCGTCAGCTGGATGCATTCGGGAACCAGCGTCTTGCGGATCTCGTACTGACCGCAGCGGCAAGTCTGATCGTCGAGCAGGCGGCAGGCGACGCGGGTCAGCGCGACCTCGCCGGTTTCGTCGTCTTCCAGCTTGTTCAGGCAGCACTTGCCACAGCCGTCACACAGGGCCTCCCACTCGCCGGGCGTCAGCTTGGCCAATGGCAGGGTCCAGAAATCAGGGCGCAGCTTGGCGCGGGTCATGCAAGCGCCTTCAGGATGGTGCGGGCGCTGTCGCTGTCGGCATCCATCTGTGTGATCAGCGCATCCAGCCCGTCGAATTTCAGCTCCGGTCGCAGATAGTCGATCAAGGCGACCGACAGATCCGTGCCATAAAGATCGCCTTTGAAATCGAAGACAAAGGTTTCAAGGTTCGGCACATCACCGTTGAACATCGGCCGCACGCCAAGAGACGCAACGCCGTGATAGTGGCCCGCATATGGGCCGTCGAGCACATCGACCAGAACCGCATAGACCCCCAGTTTCGGCAGGTGCAGCCCGTCAAGGTTCATGTTGGCCGTTGGATAACCCAACTGCCGGCCCCGCTTTTCGCCATGTACAACCATGCCTTCGATCCGGTGCCAATGCCCCAGCATCGCGGCGGCATCACGGGGCCTGCCATCGGAGAGCGCGTTGCGAATATTGGTCGAACTTATCGCACCAAGCTCGCCATGCAGGATCGGCACGATATCGACCTCGAACCCGAACCGCTTGCCAAACTCTGCCAGCATGTCCGTGTTACCCGTGCGGCCCTTGCCAAAGCAGAAATCGGCCCCGACGATGACGCGCTTCAGACCAAGACCATCGGCCAGAACATCGCGGGCGAATTCTTCTGCGGTCAGATGCGACAGGGCCGCATTGAAGGGCAGTTCATAGAGAATATCGACACCCAGCTTTTGCAGCCGGTGCGCCTTTGCTTCGGCATTCATCAACCGGAAGGGCGGTGCGTCAGGCGCGAAGAACTGGCGGGGATGGGGTTCAAATGTCAGGATGCCAAGCGGCAGGTCATTGACGCGGGCGCGGTCGATGACGTGCTGGTGGCCCAGATGAACCCCGTCGAAATTGCCGATTGCGGCGGATGCGCCGCGGTCCTCGGGCTGTGCATATTGGTGGTCGCGCAAAACTCTCATGCCACCGGCTTAGCGGGCCTGATGGGCAAGGGCAAGCGGGGCGGAGCGGGATTTGACAAGGCGCGCAAAGGTGGCCTGGCAACGCCTTGATGCAGACCGGTTTCGCGGCGCGTCGCGCGTTGACCCGCTGGGTGCAAGCCCCCCGGGTCCCCTGGATATTTTCACGCTGATGAAAGGGTTAGTCGAACTTGCGCGAGGGGGCGAGCACCATGGCCTCACCCTTCAGGACAGGTTTGCCGTCGATCGTGCACTGGGTTTTCAGGGTCACGCGGCGCTTGGCGATGTCCATGTCCATCACTTCGACCTCTGCCCTGACCCAATCGCCAGGGCGCACGGGTGCAAGGAATTTCAGGGTTTGGCCCAGATAGACGGTACCGTGGCCGGGCAGCTGTTCGCCGATCACCGCCGATATCAGCCCTGCGGTCAGCATGCCATGGGCGATGCGGCCTTCGAAGATCGTGTCCTGGGCGTAGTCTTCATCCAGATGCACCGGATTCCGGTCGGTGGAGACTTCGGCAAAAAGCTCGATATCCCGGTCGGTTACCTGCTTCATCAGGTGGCGGGTCATGCCGATCTCGATATCTTCGATACAGATCGTTCCACGGGGGAAGTTGTCGAGCATATCTGGAACCTCACGAGTCATCTTGACCCGTCTCATAGCGGAAACCGGTGAATGCTGCAATGCAGAAGTAACAAAGTTCTTCAAATAGCCATTAGTTTCGCAACTATGTTGCTCACCCCCTAGCGCAGAAAGCCGATGGACCACCTTGCCTCGACCCGTGCGTCGGATAGAACGCGGGCCAGTTTCTCTGGGTCAGGCTGATCCGTAGTGCCTGTTTCCTCACGGCTGAGGCCGCCGGAAATGAACAGGGAATCAATGGGTTCGCCTTGTGCGCCAAGGATATCGGTTAGCAGCCCGTCGCCCACGGCGAGGATGCGGTCAGGTGGGCAATCGACGCCGGCCTGGGCCAGGCGCATACGGGCCAGTTCGTAGATGGGGGCGTGGGGTTTTCCGAAATAGAGGCTCTCGCCGCCCATCTCAGTATAAAGCTGCGCCAGCGCGCCCGCGCACCATTCGCGGGTTTCACCTCGATCGACGACAATATCGGGGTTCGCGCAGAGGAGTTTGAGGCCTTTTTGCTTGGCGTACAGGAACTTAGGGCGCATCACAGCAGGGTCGGCAGAAGGGTCCACCGGACCGGTGCAGACGATGCCTTCCGCCTCTTCCAGAGGAACCTGTTCGATCTCGACTGCATCTGAAAGAACGTCCATCGGCGCGAAGAACCCCTGGTCATGCGGCTGACCGATGAACCAGACCTTTTGCCCGACGATCCCACGCAACATGGCGGCGCGGGCGCTGTCGCCGGAACTTGCGATGCTGTCCCAGCAATCCCGGGGCACACCGATTTTTTCTAATTGCTTCTCGACACTTGCGCGGGGCCGGGGGGAGTTGGTGAGCAGCAGCACATAGCCACCCTTGGCCTTGAAGTCCCGCAGCGCTGCGACGGCCTCGGTGAAAGGGGTGTAGCCGTTATGAAGGCATCCCCAAAGGTCGCAGTAGAGCACGTCGTAGCGGTCGGAAATCTCAGAGAGCGAGCGGATGATGGTGGTCATTTGCACGGGGTCCTTCTTGGTCGCGGCCTGATTACGGGAGCCGCTCGCGGAAGGAAAGGGGGAGCAAAAAGAGGGGGCACCGCCTGTAACCCCCCGTGCACCGGATGTGCCGACGAAACGCGACTTTCGGGGCCGGTCAGCCGGTTTCAAACCCAACAAGAAGTTTGCGCAGCAGCGCCGTCATCTGCGCCTGCTCTTCGGGCGAAAGACCAGCGGTCAGCCGGGTCTGAGTGGCGGTGTGGTCGGTCACGGCGGCGTCGATCCGGGCGCGGCCTTCGGGCGTCAGTTCGATCAACACCGAGCGGGCATCGTCGGGATTGCCGACGCGAGTCACCAACCCCTCGCGTTCAAGCCGGTCGATTCTATGTGTCATGGTGCCGGATGTGACCATGGTACTTGCCAGCAGCTCGCCCGGTGACAACCGAAAGGGTGCGCCAGAGCGGCGCAGGGTGGCAAGCACATCGAAACTGGCGGCGTTCAGATCATGGGCGGCAAAGGTTTTGTCCATGGCGAGACCAAGATGCCGAGACAGGCGTGCGATGCGGCCAATAAGGGCCATTGCATCATGGTCGATCTCGGGGCGTTCGCGCTGCCATTGCGCGGAAATGCGGTCTACTCGGTCCATTTTCGCACAGTTAAGGGGATTTATCTTGACGTCAAGATGAATGCAGTTGTCTTGATATCAAGATAAACAAGGAGGCCGACATGGCCAGACGATCCGACCTGTTTCTGACGGCGCTTGCCCCCGCGATCTGGGGGTCGAGCTATATAGTCACCACTGAACTGATGCCGCCCGATATGCCGCTGACCCTGGCGATGCTGCGGGCGCTGCCTGCGGGTCTGGTTCTGCTGCTGGCGGTGCGGCGTTTGCCACAGGGCATCTGGTGGGGGCGGGTGGCCGTGCTGGGCGCGCTCAACTTCACCATCTTCTGGGCGGCGCTCTTTGTGGCGGCCTACCGCCTGCCGGGCGGCGTGGCGGCGACGGTTGGGGCGATCCAGCCGCTGATTGTCATCGGGCTGGCGGCGGTCTGGTTGAACGTGCAGGTCACCCTGCGCGCGGTGCTGGCGGCTGTGGCAGGGATCGGCGGCGTGGCGCTGTTGCTGTTGGGGCCGGAGGCGGCACTTGACCCGGTGGGCATTGCAGCGGGGCTGGTCGGGGCGCTGTCCATGGCGTCTGGCATGGTGCTGACGCGGCGGTGGCAACCGCCGGTCGACCTGCTCACGCTGACCGCGTGGCAGCTGACGGCGGGCGGGCTGTTGCTGGTGCCGCTGGCGCTGTGGCTGGAGCCGGGGGTGCCTGTCTTCACGGCGCAGAACTGGATGGGCTGGCTTTGGCTCTCGGGCGTGGGCGCGGCGCTGACCTATGTGATCTGGTTCAGGGGCGTGATGCGCCTGCCACCCTCCGTTGTGTCGAGCCTTGGGTTCCTCAGCCCGCTTTCAGCAGTCCTGCTGGGATGGATCGTTCTGGGCGAGGGCCTGACATGGGTGCAGCTGACCGGGGCCGCCATTGTCCTTGCTGCGGTGTATGCAGGGCAGGGCGGGTCGCTTTCGGGGCTCCGCCCCGGACCCCGGGGTATTTGGGCAAAGAAGAAGGGGGAGGCCGCAACCTCCCCCACCTAGGTCACAACGTGATGCGGAAGCGGGCGAAGCCATCGGGGCCGTCGCCCGCTGGCTCGATCGTTACGCCTTCGACGCTGTCGGCATAGCCCGCGCCGCCGGGTCCGGTGTCAAACAGCACCGTCGTGCCCTCCATCGGGGCGAAGGACCAGTTGGCATCGGCCTGCGGGTTGATCGACCCCTGTTCCACGATATAGCGCACGATCACGTCGCGGTTGGTGTCAGGGCCCTCGAAGATCACCGTCTCGGGCGAGGCACCGGGGAAGCTGCCGCCGCCGCCCGCGCGATAATTGTTCGTGGCGATGACGAACTGCATATCCGGCGTCACCGGCTGGCCCATATAGGTCAGGTTCACGATGCGGCTGGCCTCGGGGTTCAGCATCTCACCTCGCGCAGTGAATCGCGAGGGCTGGCTGAGGTCGATCTGGTATTCAACCCCGTCGATCACGTCGAAGTTGTAGGAGGGAAACTCCGGGTTCAGCAGCACCTGGTCGGCTTCACCCGGGGTGATCTGGTTGAAAATCCCTGCAGAACGTTCGAGCCATCCTTGCAGCTGTCCACCATTCACCAGAACCGCACGCACCGTGTTGGGATAGAGATACAGGTCAGCCACGTTGCGGATTGCCACGTCGCCCACGGGTACGTCGGTGTAATATTGCGGACCACCCCGGCCACCGGCCTTGAAGGGGGCGGCGGCCGACAGGATCGGGATGCCCTCCCATTCGGTGCCTTCCATCATCTGGGTGATATACCAGGTCTGGGCGATCGAAACGATCTGGACCGACGGGTCATCGGCCACCAGCGCGAAATAGCTGTGCAGCGGGGCTTCGGTCCGGCCCACGGCGCGGCGCACATAGGCGAGCGTGGCGTCATGTTCCTCTTGAACGGACGCTTCAACGGCGGCGACACTTTCCACCAGCGGCGTGATGGACCGGTCTTCGCCCCGGCTGTAGATCGGCCGTGCCTCGCAGCTATGGGCAGCGATGCGCCATTCGCCCGCCTCGCGTTCCAGCATCAGGTCGACAAGGCCCATATGGCTGCCCCAGAAGCCGCCCATGGTGGCAGGCTTGCCCATGATGGTGCCGGCATCAGTATCCACGCCGGGGGTGTCGGCATAGTCGGGGCCGGGGAAGACGCGGTGATGGTGGCCGGTCAGAATGGCATCGATGCCCTCAACCGCCGCCAGCGGGATCGAGGCGTTTTCCTGCCCGTCGATATGGTCGGCCTCACCGATGCCGGAATGGGAAAGCGCGATGATCAGGTCGGCGCCTTCTTCCTTCATCTGCGGTACATAAGCCTCTGCAGTCGAAACAATGTCGCGCGCCATCACGTTGCCTTCCAGATGGCGGCGGTCCCAGTTCATGATCTGCGGCGGCACGAAGCCGATGATGCCGATGCGGATCGGGTGGGTTTCGCCCGCGCCATCGGTCACCTGGTGGTCGAGGATCACATAGGGCGGCAGCAACGTGGTGTCTTCGCGCGGCGATGCGCCCATTTCGCTGACAACATTGGCGCAGACCACGGGGAAGCCCGCACCCGAGAGCGAGTTCATCAGGAAGTTCAGGCCATAGTTGAACTCATGGTTGCCAAGGGTCGAGCCATCGAAGCCTAGCGTGTTCATCGCAGTAATGACTGGGTGCGCGTCGCCCTCGGCCATGCCGCGTTCATAGGCGATGTAATCGCCCATCGGGTTGCCCTGCAGGAAGTCGCCATTGTCAAACAGCAGCGAGTTGGTGGATTCCGCCCGGATGCCCTCGATCAGCGCGGCGGTGCGGGAAAGGCCCACGGTATCGACGGCGCGATCACCGTAATAGTCATAGGGGAAGACATGCACATGCAGGTCGGTGGTCTCCATGATCCGCAGATGGGCCTGACCCGCCTGTGCGCGGGCGGAAAACGGATGCAACGCGATAAAGCTGGCGGACCCGGCCAGGAACAGACGACGGTCTAATATCAGTGTCATTGGGGCGAACCTCCTATTGGTTTTGCTTATTGTTATTGCGGGTGCATGACCGTCATTTGACAGTCGGCCATCCGATTGGACCCGTCGGCGCGGGGCCTGCGATTTTCTGGGGACCGGAAGCGGGGTCAGCGGAAAATGCAGACCGTGCCAGACCACAGATGTTCCACTATTCCCTCCCTCTCTGACAAGAGGCCATGGATCTGTCCGGCCTGGAATTCCCATCCGAGGGTGGATTCCATGACGTCCAGCGTTGCGAAACTGCCGAGTGCGGCCAGCGGAGTACCAAGCCCGACGCCGGCCTGTGTGGTCAAGGTTGAGCCGCGGCGCAGCATAAAGCCCGCCAGCTGATCCTGCTGATAGATCAGGTCGATCTGGTTAGGGAAGCTGACGACGACAACGGGGCCTGCGGGGCATTCCTCGGGCAGGTAGACCGAGAAATCATGCCCCATGATCGTGGCAAGGGTCCGCAGGCTTTCATGGAAGGGCGCGCCGAAGGGCAGGGTGGCGGTGGCAGTGGCATCAGCTGCAGACAGTCCAAGCCCGCCCTGGCCGATGGTCACTATATCGCCTGGGGTGGGGGAATAGCTGTCGGCCAGTGCGGGCGCAGCCAAAAGGATAAGGAGAACGGGAAGGGTCGGTCGCATCAGGCACCTGTGATTGGTCGCCTTCAGTCTCTGTCAGGGGAGGAAACGCAACAAGGGGCAGCCAATGGCCGCCCCTTGCGTAAGCCAAAACTGGCCGATCCGTCGATCAGAGCGCCAGGTTCGGGATGATCTGCTTTTTGCGGGACACGACGCCGGGCAGAACCACGGTGTCTGCATCGCCCACGACGGTGGCAAAGCTTTTCTCGGCCACGGTCTTTACCAGATCGTTGGGAACCAGCAGGGTGGATTCCTCGTTCAGGATATCGACGACGAAGAGCAGCACCTGATCGACGCCATCCTCCTCAGCCACCTGCGGCATCGTTGCGACGAGGCTGTCCTTGCGGGACAGGACGGTGCCGGGCGAGGTGGTTTCCAGAACCGAGACGCGGAATTTGGTGCCGCTGACTTCGTAGGCCTTGGAGTCCATGCGCAGCAGTTCCGCATCCGAGAAGGCGGAGACATCGGATTTGGCGGCGAACATCTCGGCCGCATAGGCGGCGGTGTCGATGCCCAGATTGGCGGCCAACGCCTCGACCACTTCACGGTCACGATCGGTGGTGGTGGGGCTGCGGAATTCCAGCGTGTCAGAGAGGATGCAGGACAGCATCGCGCCCTTGATCGCCTCGGGCATCTTGGCGGCGTCGTCGCCCATCAGGTCATGCATGATGGTGGCGGTGCAGGCCACGGGGCGGATGGTGATGTCGATCGGGCCCTTGGTTTCAATCCCGCCGACCAGCTTGTGATGGTCGATAATCGCCAGAATGTCGGCGTCGTTGATCGCGTCGGGCAGTTCGGCGGGGTTATTGGTGTCGACGATGACAACCGGCGCGCCCGCGTCCACGGCGTCGATGATGCGCGGCTTGGGCAGGTCCCATTTTTGCAGGACGAATGCGGCTTCGGTGTTGGGTTCGCCAAGAAGCACAGGCTCGGCTTCGCTGCCCTTCACCTCGTTCAGATACCAGGCCCAGATGATGGGCGAGCCGGTGGAATCGGTGTCGGGGGATTTGTGGCCGAATACGAGGGTGGTCATGGGGACGTTCCGTTCAACTAGAGTTTGCGCGCGTCATACAGAAGCTACGCAGGCTTGTCAGGTGGAAGTTGTGCCGCAGGAGGGGACAATCAGGCAGGTGGAGCCGCGCGGTCCTTCAGCCGCTGTGCGATCCAGCCTGCCAGGCGTTTGAGACCGATGCCGGTGCGGAACTCGAACTCTTCGTAGTGGATGTCGCGGGCGCTGACCCCATGGCGGGAAAGGCCTGACTGCAACGCCCGGCGCAGCCCGGCGGGGCCACAGAACCAGAGCTTCATGGGGCCATTTGCGGTGGTGGCGATCCGGTCGGCTGTCAGCCGGTCGCCGGTTTCGGAGGTTATGATATGAAGGGTCAGATTGGTCGCGCGGGCGGCGGCGGCCTCGACCCGCTCGATCTGGGGCGCCTCGGCACGAGAGCGGACGCACCAGAAAAGCGTGACCGGTTCAGGCAAGTCTTCGGGCAGCGCTTCGGCCCAGGCCAGGAACGGCGTGATGCCAATACCGCCCGCGACCCAGATTTCCGCCGCCTGTGCAGGGGCGCGCCGCTGGAATCGCCCGTACGGCCCCTGAACGGTGACAGCGTTGCCCGGGGTTAGGTCGCGGCCGAGACGGTGGGTGAAATCGCCAAGCGCCTTCACGGTGATCTGAAGCGTACCGTCTTTGGCCGGAGGGGCAGACAGGGAGAACGGGTGCGGTTCGGTGAGGCCACGTGCCGCGAAGGTGAAAACGGCGAACTGGCCGGGGGCGAAGCGCAGGGTTTTGCCGGTCGGAGCCATGGTGATCTCGATCGCGCCACCGGTTTCGCGGATCGCGCTAACCTCGTAGCGGGCCGAGCGGCGCATCGAGGCGGGCAGAAGCGTGACAGCATAGGCCAGCACACCTGCGCCGCAGATTGTACTGACATAGAGCCCGAGCGGTGAGCCGTTGGCGAAGGGCTTGAGGATGAACAGGTAATGGATGGTCCCGGCGATGAAGAATCCGCCCATGGCCTTATGGGTCCAGCGCCACAGATGGTAGGGGATGAAGGTGGCGACAGAGATCACCACCAGCACCAGCAACCCGTATAGGCTGAGTTCCCCAAGGGTTTCGGCAATCTCGGTCAGGGCGGTTTCCCGGCCAATCCCGTCCATGTCTGCATCAATCGTGTCATGCAGCAAGATCGCGGCCATCGCCACGATGCCGGACCATTTGTGTAGCACGTAGACCCGGTCCATCGGGCCCATCAACGCCTCGATCCCTGCTGTGCGTGTGGCCATGATCTGCGCCCAGGCCATCAGGATCAGCGCGAGTGTGCCCAGATACTGGCTGAACAGCGCCACCGGGTCGGTAATGTCGGGCAGGCTGGCGAAGAAATAAGCGGGGATAAGGCAGGAAACGAGAATGATGGCTAGCCCGGCGGCGCGCATTGCTGTGGCCCTCTTACTTTGCGGTTCAGGATGCCGGAATGGGCTAACGGGCCGGGCGCTGTCTGTCAGGGCCTTACTCTACCTTTGCGGGAATCGTTCTCGGGATGGTGCGTGAATGCCACGTCCGGTTGCGCCGCTTCGTCCGGTCCTCATGTGCGCCGTGGCGCTGGGCCCGACCGAACGCGCGGTCATTCCGCGGCGAGCTGACCCGCCCCCGCAAGCGCCGAGACCACCCGGTTGCGGCCCTGATCCTTGGCGCGGTACAGCGCAAGGTCCGCGTGTTTCAACATGTCGGCCACATGTTCTCCGCTGGCCGGGTAACTGGTGACGCCTGCCGAAGCGGTGATGCGGGGCAGTTTGCCGTCGCCATAGGCCAGTTCCAATTCACTCAGGGCAATGCGGAAGGTTTCCGCGATCTCGAGGGCGGCGGCGTGATCCAACCCAGGCAGCAGCGCCACGAATTCCTCACCTCCCAGCCGGCAGGGGGCCAGCGGTGGGGTAAACACCTCTCGCATCAATGCGCCGACCTCTCGCAGTACGATATCACCTGCGTCATGGCCGTGATGGTCGTTGAACTTCTTGAAATGATCCACGTCGATGGAGATGAGAGATAGCGCATTGTCCTGCCTTCGGGCGCGGCCAATTTCCTTATGGGCGGCGTCGAGGAACCAGCGCCGGTTCCAAAGGCTGGTCAGCGGGTCGCGCACGGATTGATCCATCAGTTCCTGCCTTAGCTGCACATTGGCCACCGCAAGGCTGATTTGTTCGGCGCAAAGCAGGCCCAGTTCCCACCTTTGTTGCAGAAAGGTTTGCACCATCTTGCGCGACATGATCGACCGGTCGAATGCCGAGAAGGCCAGGTGCAGCAGACCGATGGTTTCGCCATGGGCGATGATCGGAAGGCAGAAATAGGGGGTGTCTTCGCCGTCCACATGGCTGCAGGGAAATTCGATGGCGCGGGTGCCGTAGGAATAGGCGCGGCCGCGGCGCAGGGCCCAGCAATCTTCGGCATCTATGTGTTTTTGGGGCGCGTGATCGCCCCAGGAGGTTTCCAGATCCAGCGTATCGCGGGAGTTGGAGTAGATATAGAGCTGCCCCTCGCTTTCCGGGATCAGGGTATGCATGGATTTCTGGACGACCTTCAGCAGCTCCTCCAAGGACTTGGCGGAGTAGAGCCATTCGCTGACCTGGCTAAGCAGTTTGCGTTCATGTTGACGCTGTTCTTCGTTGGCCATCACCTCGCGCGTCTTCTCCTCCATCTTGCGGCGCTTGGAGATGTCGCGGTTGATCGACATGTGGTTCGTGTGATTGCCCTCTTCGTCAAAAATCGGTGTCAGGGTCTTATCCACCCAGATGGGTTCACCGGTAGCTGAGTAATGCAGGATATCGACGGTCAGAACCTCGCGCCCCTCAATGGCGCGCAGAACCTTATCGCGTGCATCCGGGTCGGTTTCCGGACCATCAAGCAACCCACGCGCGGGCAGACCTATGATGTTCTCCAGCCGGTGGCCGAACATGCGTTCGAAGCCTGTGTTGACCCAGACGATATCATTGGCCAGATCCGTTATCAGAACCGCGTCGAGGATATGGCGCAGTGTCAGCTCTGCGTAACGCCGGTATTCCACCGCCTTGTCAGCTTTATCGTCTCGGGTCTTGGCCAAATCATTTTCCCGGTTCACGCAGGTTCCGCGGGCGAGGCTATGGGCGAAGAGTGAATAAAACCTTGATACGGAACAGGGTTTCACCGGGTGAACTGTCTAAAATTCTTAACGTCTGCACGTGAGCGAAAAAACTTGCAGGGCTTTGTTGACTCTCTTCGGACACCTCCCTATCTACGTCGCGTTAGCACTCGGCACAGGTGAGTGCTAACATGGGAGAAACAAACGAACCGAAGGAGTGTTCGAGAGATGGCATTCAAACCGCTGCATGACCGTGTGCTGGTGCGCCGCATCGAAGGCGACGAAAAGACCAAGGGCGGTCTGATCATTCCCGATAGCGCCAAAGAAAAACCGTCCGAAGGCGAAATCGTTGCCTGCGGTGAAGGCGCTCGCAAGGATTCGGGCGAGCTGATCGCAATGGCTGTGAAAGCCGGCGACCGCGTACTGTTCGGCAAATGGTCGGGCACCGAAGTATCGGTCGAGGGTGAAGAGCTCTTGATCATGAAAGAGTCGGACATCCTCGGCATCATCGCCTGAGCCGTCCCATTTTCGACTGAAACCAAGACATTCCATGGAAGGAGCCACCGATGGCTGCTAAGGACGTCAAGTTCAACACCGATGCCCGCAACCGTATGCTCAAAGGCGTCAACATCCTCGCCGACGCGGTGAAGGTTACCCTCGGCCCCAAAGGCCGCAACGTCGTTATCGACAAATCTTTCGGCGCCCCGCGCATCACCAAGGACGGCGTGTCCGTGGCGAAGGAAATCGAACTGGAAGACAAGTTCGAGAACATGGGCGCACAAATGGTGAAGGAAGTCGCTTCCCGCACCAACGACGAAGCCGGTGACGGCACCACCACCGCGACCGTGCTGGCCCAGGCCATCGTCAAGGAAGGCATGAAGCAGGTTGCTGCTGGCCTGAACCCGATGGATCTGAAGCGCGGCATCGACCTCGCCGTGTCCAACGTGATCGAGTCCATCAAGGCCTCTGCGCGCCCTGTGAACGACTCTGCTGAAGTCGCTCAGGTCGGCACGATCTCTGCAAATGGCGAAGCCGAAATCGGCCGCCAGATCGCTGACGCGATGCAGAAAGTAGGCAATGACGGCGTTATCACCGTCGAAGAAAACAAGGGTCTGGAAACCGAGACCGAAGTTGTGGAAGGCATGCAGTTCGACCGCGGCTACCTGTCCCCCTACTTCGTCACCAACCCCGACAAGATGATCGCAGAGCTCGACGATGCGATGATCCTGCTGCACGAAAAGAAACTGTCTTCGCTGCAGCCGATGGTTCCGCTGCTGGAGCAGGTGATCCAGTCGCAAAAGCCGCTGCTGATCATCGCAGAGGACGTGGAAGGCGAAGCGCTGGCGACCCTCGTGGTCAACAAGCTGCGCGGCGGCCTGAAAATCGCAGCCGTCAAGGCACCGGGCTTCGGCGACCGTCGCAAGGCCATGCTGCAGGACATCGCGATCCTGACCGGCGGTCAGGTGATCTCCGAAGATCTCGGCATGAAGCTCGAGTCCGTGACCATGGACATGCTTGGTACCGCCAAGAAGATCCAGATCACCAAGGACGAGACCACCATCGTTGACGGTGCAGGCGAGAAAGCAGAGATCGAAGCGCGCGTCGCCCAGATCCGTGGCCAGATCGAGGAAACCACCTCTGACTACGACCGCGAGAAGCTGCAGGAACGTGTTGCCAAGCTGGCAGGCGGCGTTGCCGTCATACGCGTCGGCGGCATGACCGAAGTGGAAGTGAAAGAGCGCAAGGACCGCGTCGATGACGCGCTGAACGCAACCCGCGCGGCCGTTCAGGAAGGTATCGTCGTCGGTGGCGGTGTTGCCCTGGTTCAGGGTGCCAAGGCTCTGGAAGGCCTGGAAGGTGCAAACAGCGACCAGAATGCCGGTATCGCTATCGTGCGCCGCGCTCTGGAAGCTCCGCTGCGTCAGATCGCTGAAAACGCAGGCGTCGACGGCGCTGTTGTCGCGGGCAAGATCCGCGAAAGCGCTGACAAGGCCTTTGGCTTCAACGCTCAGACCGAAGAATATGGCGACATGTTCAAGTTCGGCGTGATCGACCCGGCGAAAGTGGTGCGTACCGCTCTGCAGGACGCGGCCTCTATCGCTGGCCTGCTGATCACCACCGAAGCAATGGTGGCCGACAAGCCGCAGAAAGAAGGCGCTGGCGCAGGTATGCCCGACATGGGCGGCATGGGCGGCATGGGCGGCATGATGTAATCCACCCATGGCTTTGAATAAGGAAAGGGCGTCCCATCGGGGCGCCCTTTTCTGTTTCGCAGGTTATCGAGCCTACCAGTTGCCGGACCGCGACGGACCCCGTTTATCCTCAGTCAGGTAAGTCAGGTCGTCCCGGATCACGCCTGCATCCTTCAGCAACCTGTCCGGCAATTGCGACATCATCTGCCGGGCCTTTCTTTCACACGCCCAGACCCGGACCGCGTTGATCAGATGGGTCAGCAAGCCCCGCGCCTGGCCGCTGGTGACAGTGATGATGGGCGAATTCATGGAGGACTGCATTCTGTTTCCTTTCGTTTAGAACCTGCCAACAGACTGTCAGACCCGGCTCTCATGCCGATAGTTCAGGAATCGCAGCGCCCCCGGTTCAAAAAGTGAACTGGCCTGAATGCGCCCCCATGACATACCCTACTGATCAAGGAGGTGACGGATGCCACGAAAACCCTACGGATTGTTCTGCCCAGTTTCCAAAGCGTGCGAAGAGTTGGAGCCCAGATGGACGATACAGATTCTGGGTGAGCTTTGGGATGGATCGACACGCTTCAACGAAATCCGAAGGGGCGTTCCGGGAATATCGACGGGGCTTCTGTCCAAACGCCTCAAGGAGATGCAGGCCAAGGGCCTTGTCGAACGGGTCGAGGACCCGGCAACCGGAGCGATCGACTACTTCCGCACCAAGAAAGCAGAAGAGCTTGATGACATCCTGGTCGCGCTCGGCCATTGGGCGCAAAAGAACATCAAAGCTGAGATCGCCTTAGAGGATCGCGACGCCAGCACGTTGATGTGGACGCTTAGGAAGAAGATTCTGGACGAGGAACTTCCCAAGAAGCGGAATGTCTTGAGGTTCAACTTCGGTGACGCCCTGCCGCCTTGTTCGACCTATTGGTTGATCACCAAGCCCGGCGAGCCGGCCGAGATCTGTGTATCGGACCCCGGCTTCGACATCGATCTTTTCATCGAGACCGATGTGACTGTCATGTCCGGCATCTATCTGGGACGCCGCCGACTGGCCCGCGAGATTGAGGATGGACGCCTTTTCCTGAGCGGAGATGCCCGGATCGCCAAAACCATGGACCGCTGGTTAAAGCTGAGCGTCTATGCAGAGACGGACGGGATAGCCTTGGCATGATCCGTCTCGCCGGGATGCGGCTGACGAGGCTGGCAGTGCGGCGGGGCAACGCTTTTCGCAGCTGACTACGCGGACCTGATGCCGTGCAGGACAGGCGTGGTCGGCCATGATCTACACCACGATGACGCCTTTTTCGGCCAGCAGGGCTTGGGCCTTTTCCGTCGATGCCGCCGCCAGTGTGCCCGGGCCCACGACCGTAACCTCATAACCCCGGTTGCGCGCAGCGAGCGCCGTTTTCAGCACGCAGTAGTTGAAGTCCAGCCCGACCAACCGCAGCCGTCCAACATCCAGGCTGTTCAGCACCTGATCGAGTTCGCCGGTTTCAAAAGCATCCTGAACGCGCTTGATTATGGAGTGATCAGCGATATCGGCAAAGGGTGCAGCAAGGCCGGTGCCCGGCGTTCCGGCCACGGCCTGGCCCTTCATCGCCAGGCGCGCGATCAGCTTTGTAGATGGAATCGACCACTCTTGACGGATGGCGATAACGGGCGTTCCGGCGGCTTTTGCGGCGTCGATTTCCATCAGGATTGCCGCTTGTGCTGCGCGCCGGTCGCTCTCTGAATAGGGGCCGTCCTCCCAGAATACCGATTGCAGGTCGATCAGCAAAAGCGCCGACCCCGGTCGGTCCCCAATTGGTTCCCCATTGCTGACAGATCCGATGCGTCGCGCGCCATTCGCAAGCCATGCGATACCTGCAAGCAAAGCTGCGCCCAGTGCATATCCAATCACGTGATGTCTCCACCTTGTTGCGCTTTCAATCTGTCTGTGACGGCGCGCACAACGCGCAATGCGGTCGCTATCTCTTCCTCTGAGAACTCGGCGCTGATGGTGGCCATCAACGCCATTTCAGCGGACATCACATTCTCGATCAAATTGCGCGCGTCTTCTGTGAGGCTCAGCAGCCGGGACCGCTTGTGGCGCGGGTTCGGGCGCTGACGGGTAAGGCCCGACGCCAGAGTGTCATTGACCATAAGCTGCACATATTGACGGTTGATCTCCAATTTCGCGGCGATTTCGGGGACTGAAAGATCTCCGTGGCGATGCAGAATTTCCAGAACGGCCCGCATCCTTACCGTCAGGTCCGTTCCGTCCAGCCCTTTCACCACACACGCTTCAGCAGCTTGCATTAAGGGGCGGGACATCCAGATGAGATCGTAGAGTTGTTCCTGTTTCATAATGACACTATAAATGTCAAAATGACATTTGCAATGTCAAAATCGCCTGTTGACCCATGTCCAGACTCGCGCCGATCCTGTCCCTTCTTTCGCCCGGCAGATGCGGTGGTTGTCATTTTCGCCCCACTTTGAGCCAAGTCATGGCACTTACACACTAGGGGGTGATCTCTTCCGATCATGACTGGTGACTGAAAGGGCCGACCAATGCGATTTCTCAGCCGAATAGTAGCCGTTCTGACGATGAGCCTTGCCGCGGCGTGCCCGGGCGTGGCGCAAGAAGAAGGCCGGGCGCAATTTGGTGGTGACCGCTATCTCGCGGGCACAAACATTGAGGCGACGGAAGACACCGACCGCGATCTCTTCATGATGGGCGAGACCGTGAGTGTTGAAGCCCCCGTTGCCGGCAGTGCGCATCTTATGGGCCGCAGACTGTCGGTTGAGGCGGCACTGGGCGGCAACCTCTACACCATGAGCTACGCCCTTGACCTCAACGCGCCCGTTTCAGGATCGGTAAGTGCTACCGGGGCAGAGTTGCGTCTGAACGATGAGATCACCGGCAACCTGCGCGCAAGCGGATGGGAAATCCGTCTGGATGGCCCGGTCGCGGGCAGTGCGTTGCTGGCGGGCGGGCAGATCACCCTGGACGCGGCCATTGCAGGAGACGTTGTGATCGCCACCGACGATCTTCGCTTTGGTGATGATGCGTCGGTAGGTGGCACCTTGACCATCTATGCTGAAGATCCCGAGAGCGTCACTGTGCCAGACAGTGTTGCGCCTGCAAGTCGGGTCGAGATCTTGCAAGGGGACAGCTACGACGACACCCATGGCAGCGCTTGGCCCATCGCTGAACCACCCAGTTTTGCCTCGCGGGTCGGAAGTTTCCTGACCGGTGTTCTGATCGTGACGGGCCTGGCGGTGGCGCTGGCCGCGCTGATGCCCGACAGGTTGGCAGAACTGCGCGCGCGCAGTGTCGAGCACCCCGGCCAAAGCCTTTGGTCCGGGTTCCTGGGTTTGTCCACATTGGTGGGGGCGGGCTTTGTCGCCTCGCTGACCATCGTCGGGATCATCCTGATGCCTGCCGCGATCCTTCTTGCGGTCCTGGCGATGCTGGTGGGTTATGTACTGGGCGTCTACGTGCTGGGTGGGGCGATTTGGAACGCCCTGGGTCGCGCAGCCCCGACAGACCTTTTCAGCAAAGCGCTGATGGCGCTGTCCGGCGCGGTTCTGGCGGCGCTGATCGGGCTGATCCCTTTCCTTGGCTGGCTTTTTGCGCTGGCTCTGGGGCTGGTGGGCGTCGGTGCGATGGTCCGCTCGTGGAAATTGCGGCGGCAGATCGGCTACTGATCGGCAGAGTTGCGCGGGTTCAGTTCCTGCTGCCAGTCATCCAGCGCCTGGATGGGCCAGACAAGGCTGAGTGTTGATAGGGTCAGGCTGTCCCGTGCAACGAAAGTTGCGGTGAGTTCCAAAACCACGATCAGAAGGAGCGACCACAATGGGCGGATCGCACTGGCCAGAAAGAACCCACCCATCATGAAGACAAAATCGGCCATCGCATTCAATACGCTGTCACCAAGGTATCCCTGATTGATCGTGGTGGCGCGAAAGGCGTCGAGCACCCAATTGGTGTGCTCGATGATTTCCCAGCCAACGCCCGTGAAGATGGCAAAAGCATAGATCCAGTCAAAGCTGACCCGGCGCGCCAGAGCCCACCCTGCCAGACCGATCAGCATTCCATGAACGACGTGTGACAGGGTATACCAGTCAGCGACATGCTGAGAATTGCCCGAGGAAAAGATCGACCCAACCCAAAGCTGCACATATCCGCATGTGCAAATGATTGGTTGGCCCCATACCCACAATGTCAGACCGATGGCGGGTAGTCCCAGACCGGTGGCCCAGTGCAACAGAGTTCGGGTCATTGCGTGTCCCCCTTTTTCAAGTCTAGCTCCTTAGGTAATTCCGGGAAAATGTTTTTTAGAAGCCGATGTGACCGACGGCAGGGCTTCCCTTTCGCGCCGCAATTGGGCAGGGAACATGCATGATGCTGCCACCCCTGACCCTTTCCAACGCTGACGTTTTGCGCCCTGACGGCTTTTCCCCTGCACCGGTTTCAATCGCCGACGGCCTGATCAGCCAAGGGTCCGGTAAGGTGGTGGACCTGTCGGGCTATATGATCCTGCCCGGGATCATCGACCTGCATGGCGACGGGTTTGAACGCCATGTAGCGCCGCGCCGAGGGGCGGTGACTGATCCGGGCGAGGGGCTGGCGACGCTGGACGCGGAGCTTGCGGCGAACGGGATCACCACTGCCGTTCTGGCCCAGTTCTTCAGCTGGGAAGGTGGTATGCGCGGACCTGATTTTGCCGAGACGCTGGCGGGTGCGCTGACACATGCGCGGCCCCTGACCGATATGCGGATGCAATTGCGGCTGGAGATTAACCTGCTGTCCCAGTACCCCCGCGCGCTAGGCCTGATCCGGGGCGCTGATATCGGCTATGTGGTGTTCAATGATCACCTTCCCCATGCGGCGCTGGCTGCCGGGAAACGCCCGCCGCGTCTGACCGGCCAGGCCCTGAAAAGCGGCCGCAGCCCAGAGGCGCATCTGGCCTTGCTGCAGACGCTTCACGCATTGCGGGGCGAGGTTCCGGGTGCCCTCACGGAGCTTGCAAGGGGACTGCTTGCCGAAGGTGTGACCCTTGGAAGCCATGACGACACCACCCCGGAAACCCGCGCCAGATTCCGCGCCATGGGCGCGCGGATCGCGGAATTTCCCGAAACCGCCGAGACCGCGGCTGCGTCCCGTGCAGCAGGCGATGCGGTGATCATGGGGGCGCCCAACGTTGTACGAGGCGGGTCACACGACAAGAAAGTCGCGGCCGCAGAGATCGTTCGGGCCGGCCACTGCGACGCGCTGGTGTCGGACTATCATTACCCGACCCTCCGGCAGGCGGCCTTTGTGCTGGCCGCGAGGGGTGTGCTGCCGCTGGAGGAGGCTTGGGCACTGATCTCCAGCCGCCCGGCAGAGGTGATGGGCTGGACCGACCGGGGACGGCTGGACACGGGCCTGCGCGCTGACCTTGTTATCGTAGAGAAGACGACACGTCGGGTAGCGGCCACCCTCTGCGCAGGGCAGGTCAGTTGGATGGCGGGCTCCGTCGCCGCGCGGTTCCTCTAAAGTGCGTGCCCCCCCGGACGGCCCCGGTCGGGCCTGCGCGCGGACCGGACCGGGCAGCGCAGGTCTGCGCGCCCGAGGGGCGGTGATACCGGGGGCCACGCTTTCCCTTGCGTCCGGGGCATTGCTAGGGTGTTCTGGCCCCCTGCAACACTGGACCCTTCCCATGCGCCTTGCTTTGCTCACCGCCCTCACAATGCTGGCCTTCGCGGCCAATTCAATCCTGAACCGCATGGCGCTGGCGGAGGGAGATATTGATGCCCTTGGCTTTGCCATTATCCGGGTCTTGTCCGGCGCGGGGATGCTGGTGGCGCTGACCCTCATTCAGCGGCGTGGTCTGCCGCTGTTCCAGCCCATTCGGATTGTGGGCGCGGTCTCGCTCTGCCTCTACCTTCTGGGCTTTTCCATCGCCTACCTTCGCCTCGATGCCGGTCTTGGGGCGCTTATTCTCTTTGGCTTCGTGCAGATCACCATGTTCGCCGGCGCGATCCTGGGGGGCGAATCCGTGCCGCCTGCGCGGTGGCTCGGGGCGGGGTTGGCCTTGGCGGGGCTCGGCTGGCTGGTCTGGCCGGCAGGCGAGGTCACGGTGCCGCTGATGGGCTCTGTCTTCATGGCCTTGGCGGGCGTGGGCTGGGGCGTGTATTCGCTTGCGGGCCGCAGGGCGGGCGATCCCCTGGCGGCGACGGCGGCGAATTTCATCTGGGCTTCGCTGATCTGCCTGATCATCCCCATGTTCCTGCCTGTCCAGATGGAGCCGGTGAACACGACCACAAAGGGCATCCTTCTGGCCTGCATATCAGGCGCGGTGACGTCGGGCCTTGGCTATGCGCTGTGGTATTCTCTGCTGCCGCAGCTCAAGGCCACGGTGGCGGGATTGGTGCAGCTTTCCGCCCCGGTCATCGCGATCCTGGGGGGCGTGGCCCTGTTAGGCGAGGGGCTGTCGCTGCGGCTGGTGCTGGCAGCGGCGATCGTGCTGGGGGGCATTGCTTTCGGTCTTCTGGCACCTCAGCGCAGGATCGGCTCCAGCGGATCATAGAGAATACCCTCACCCCAGGCCGCATCGGCCAGGCTGTCGGGTTTGACCTTGATCGTGGCCATCTGCTCGCGGCTGAACAGCCTGCGTTCGCAGACCACCCTTTCGGGGTCTTTCCAGCTGTTGTCGACCTGGCCTGCCAGCAAGGTGCAGCGGAAATAGACATCGACCTGATGGAAGCTGCCATCGGGATCGTGAAACTCATTTACCAGGCAGGGATCGCCCACGCCGACGGTCAGGCCGGTTTCCTCGTGAAACTCGCGGGCCAGGTTGTCGGGCAGGGAACTGCCGCGCTCCACTCCGCCGCCGGGCGCGCACCACAATCCCCCGCGATGCTTGGGCCATGCGTTGACCAGAAGCAGCCGGTTGTCGATCAGAAGAAGGCCGCGGACGGCGAGGCGGGGGGAGGGTGTGGACATGCGCGCGATGCTGCCCGGCTTGAGCCGGTTTCGCAAGGGGGCTTGGGCTTTGCGAGAGAGAGCCTAGATAGGGGGGATGAAACCGGTTTTTCCCCTTCTGGTAGCGATGATGCTGGCCCCGATGACTGCCCGCGCCGATTGCGTGGTTCTGCTGCATGGGCTGGCGCGCGGCACGAACTCGCTTTGGGTCATGGAAGAGGTTCTGGAAGCGGAAGGCTATCAGGTGGTGAACCTGGGCTATCCTTCGACGGAAGGCACGATCGAGGAGCTGTCCACCGCCGCGATAGAACCCGCCCTTGCCAGTTGCGCGCATGGCACGGTGCATTTCGTGACGCATTCCATGGGCGGCATCCTTCTGCGCCATTGGCTGGCGGAACACGACCTGCCACCCCTCGGCCGGGTCGTGATGCTGGCCCCGCCCAATCAGGGGGCGGTGCTGGTGGATTATTTCGACGACCTCGCGGCATTTGACTGGGTGAACGGCCCCGCCGGGCAGGAGCTTGGGACGGGTGAGGACAGCGTGCCGCTGGCCCTGCCGCCCGTGGATTTCGATCTCGGCGTGATCGCGGGCTATGGCTCGATCAACCCTGTGACCTCGGCACTTATCGAAGGGCCGGATGACGGCAAGGTCTCGGTTGAGGAGACCATGGTCGAGGGGATGTCGGATTTCCTCGCCCTGCGTGTGAGCCACACCTTCATGATGAACAACCCGGTTGTGGTGGCCGAGACCCTGGCCTTTCTGCGCACGGGGGCGTTCGAGCGGGATCTTGATCTTCTGGATGCGGTGGAGCAGTTGCTTCCCTGACGGGACCCGAGAGCGCGCCTCGTCGACCCCCGCTGGCGCGGGGGCACTCCTCGACCCGCGTTGCCACGGTTTTGTGGTGAAGGGGGGGGACCTGTCCCGGCGGTTGCGCCGGTGGCGGGGTCGGATGCCTCCGGCGGGGGTATTTTGGCAAAGAAGAAGGGGTCAGGCGGGGCCGATCACCGTGTTCACATGGCCCATCTTGCGGCCCGGACGGGTGTCGGCCTTGCCGTAGAGGTGGATCTGGGTGCCGGGTTGGGCGGCGAGATCCGGGGCCTTGTTCACATCGTCGCCAATCAGGTTTTCCATCACCACATTTGCGTGGCGCTTGCCGTCGCCGAGGGGCCAGCCGGTCACCGCACGGATGTGCTGTTCGAACTGGTCGACGGCGCAACCCGCCTGTGTCCAGTGGCCGGAATTGTGCACGCGGGGGGCGATCTCGTTGACCACGAGACCTTGTGGGGTCACGAAAAGCTCTACCCCCATGACGCCGACATAGTCGAGCGCGTTCAGGATGCGGGCGGCGAGTAGGACGGCGTCGCTGCGCAGGCTCGGCGGGATCGCGGCGGGCACGGTGGTGGTGGCGAGGATGCCGTTTTCGTGGACGTTTTCGCCGGGGTCGTAGCAGGAGATCGACCCGTCGCGCCCGCGTGCGGCAATGATGGAGATCTCTCGGGAAAAGTCGATGAAGCCTTCCAGGATCGCGGGCGCACCGTTCATGTCGGAAAGTGCCTGATCGGCATCGGCGGGCGTCATGATCCGGGCCTGTCCCTTGCCGTCATAGCCGAAGCGGCGGGTTTTCAGGATTGCGGGGGTTCCGATCTGGGCGATCGCTTGCGCCAGATCCTCGGCGCTGTCCACAGCGGCGAAGGGGGCGGTGGTCAGGCCGATTTCGGTCAGGAAGGTTTTCTCGGTCAGGCGGTCCTGGCTGACCTCCAGCGCGCGGCGCGAGGGGTAGAGCGGGGTGGTGTCCGAGAGGACATCCAGCGCATCGGCGGGGATGTTCTCGAACTCGTAGGTGATGAGATCGACGGAGGCCGCGAAAGCCGCCAGCGCGTCAAGATCATCATAGGCGCCTTGGGTGACACGGGCCGCCACGTCCCCTGCGGGGGCGGCGTCAGGTTCATAGATATGGGTCTTGTAGCCGAGGCGGGAGGCCGCGACCGAGAGCATCCGGCCCAATTGGCCGCCGCCCAGGATGCCGATGGTGGAGCCGGGTTTGAGCATGTCACTCATCGACCGGCACCTCTGGGATAGAAGCCGAAAGCGCGTCGCGCCAGGCGTCGAGCCGATCGGCCAGGTCAGGGTCGCCAAGAGCGAGGATGCCCGCAGCCATGAGACCCGCATTCTTCGCCCCTGCAGACCCGATGGCCATGGTGGCGACGGGATAGCCGCGCGGCATTTGCAGGATGGAATAGAGGCTGTCGACACCTGACAGGGCCTTGGTCTGGACCGGCACGCCAATGACCGGAACACGCGTTTTCGACGCCATCATACCGGGCAGGTGCGCCGCCCCGCCTGCGCCCGCGATGATCACTTTCAGCCCACGGCCCACGGCCTCCTTGCCATAGGACCACAGCCGGTCAGGCGTGCGATGTGCAGAGACGATGCGCGCCTCGTAGGGCACGCCCAGTTCATCCAGAACATCGGCTGCTTCCTTCATCGTGGGCCAGTCCGATTGGCTGCCCATGATGATCCCGACCTCGACCCCTGCCATCGCGTCAAATCCTTGCTGTATCTCAGGAAGCGCGCACTATAATCATGCGCCGGGGTTACGCAATGATATCCGGGGTCAACTCATCCTCGATCCGCGAAATCGCGTCTTTCAGCATCAGCTTGCGCTTTTTCAGGCGCCGCAAGGTCAGTTGATCGGGCAGGGGGCGTTCCTCCAACGCGCCAATCGCCTCGTCCAGATCCCGATGTTCCCGCGTCAGCACCCCAAGCTTGACGCGCAGCACATCTTCATGGGTCATTTCGTTGGGGGCGTTCATGGGCACTGGACCTGCTGACTGAGTCGCCGTCTGGCGGGAGTTTGAGAATACCGGATTATACCGCTTGGGCAAAGCGTTGCGCGCCTTGCAAGGGCCGCGAACCGCCCCCATATTGAGGAAAATGGCCGCCATAACGGGGCCGACACATGCAGATCGCTTGGTAGAGGATGTGCCCGATGACGAAACTGACCCTTGGTTCGCACCCCTTCCTTCTGGGATTCGACCAGCTTGAACGCCTAGTGGAGCGCACCGCGAAATCCGGCAATGACGGATACCCCCCCTATAATATCGAAGCGAAGGGCGAGAACGCCTTTCGTATCACGCTGGCCGTTGCGGGCTTTGCCGAGAATGACCTGTCGATCACGCTGGAAGACCGCCAGCTGGTGATCCGGGGACGCCAGGGCGATGACAGCGAGGGCCGTGTTTTTCTGCATCGGGGCATTGCCGCCCGGCAGTTTCAGCGCAGCTTTGTGCTGGCCGATGGGGTCGAAGTGATGGGGGCTGCGATGGAACACGGGTTGCTGCATGTGGACCTGAAACGCTCAGCCCCTGAAAATGTGGTGCAAACAATCCGTATCAAGACCGGAGGATCCGGGGATGAATGAACCCAATACCAAGATGACGCCGGGTGCGCGGCCCATCGTCTATGTGCGCAAGGTTCGTGTGGCTGACTTGCCGGACAACATTCGGGCACAAGCCAGTGGTGCAGGGCTGAAAGAGCTTTATGCAATCGGCAATGAAGAGGGTGAGCAACTGGCGCTGGTCAAGGACCGCAAGTTGGCTTTCGTGGTTGCGCGTCAGAACGACATGACGCCGGTCAGCGTTCACTGACCCCGCAAGACGCAGCACAAAATGGGCGCCCCGTTAACAGGGCGCCCATCTTCGTTTTCTCTACGAGGTACAGGTCGCAGAGAGATCACAATGGGATAACGAGCCTCAGGAAGCCTGACAGGCCGCTTTCCTCGATGCCGCCGAAATCGAAGATCCGGTAGGACACGCCCGGGGTCAACAGAACCCCGCCCGCCATCGGAATGGCCATGTAGGCGTCGGCGCGGCCATAAATCCCGGATTCGTTGGCTTGGAAAGACCCGCCGAACCCGTCAACGCCAGCCCAGCCATAGCCGAGGTTCAGCCCGAAGCCGAAGGTCGGCACGGCGATGGAGCTGCTGGAATAGCCGCCGCCGAGCGGAGTTTCAAAGGCGGCCCCCACGAAGACGCCCGTAAAGGTCGAGCTGCCATAGGTCGGATACAGCCAACCGCCCGCCTCGAACGCGTTCACATCCGCATTCGTGTGCTCCAGCCCGATCGTATAGGCCAGCGCCGGTGCGGATGACGAGCTTTGTGCGGCAGCACTGAGCCAGGTGGCCGCGACCATCAGGCCGAGCGCGCTGCCGATATGGATGTTTTCCCCACCACCGCTGCCGGCAACAGTGCGGCAATCGGAGCAGAACGGAGACATGAAGCCAAAAGTGAGCCGGTCAGGTCCGCGTGCGAAGCTGCTTGGGCCGCTGAAGCTGAACGGAAGACTTTGTGCCATGGCACTGCTGGCGATGGTTAGAGACAGGACCAGGCCTGCCAAAATAGAGACGACTTTTTTCATGATCCCAATCCCCCACAGATTGTATTGCCCCTCAGCGTCGCTCTGCTGACCAATTCCTTCAAGCCACCCTGGTGATTGAGGTCACGGGTGTTGCAGAAAGGTTTACGCAACGTAAAGTTATGCGTGGAATCAAGTGATTGGCAGCAGGACCTTTGCCTCCATCGCACAGATCTCGGGGCGGGCCAGAGGGCCATAGGAGGCGGTTGCGTGCCGGAGTTCGGGGAAAATCCGCAACACCTCTTCGCGCGCGGCATGATCCAGCGCCTTGATCGAATGGTCCGCAGGATGAAAGCTTTCGGCAGCGATGCCCTCGGCCTGAATGATCTGGTGGCGGTCGAACAGCAGATGCCAGTATTCCACGCTGTCACAGGGTTCAGACCGGATCTGGCGACCGTCGATCAGGTGCTTGGCGGCCACCAGAACCTCCCGTCCACCGAATAGCAGTTCTGCCCGCGGCCCCTCGATCAGCAACCTGTGCTGGGGTGAGACCAGAAGACGGCGACGATTGCCCAGAACACCCTTGCCGATCGCCACTGGCGCCAGATCACCCCGCCCAGGAACCCGCCGTCCGCCGATCCAGCGCAACGGCTGCGGGCCGTCGTCGCGGGTGCGGATCAGATCACCAGGCCGCAGGGTTTCGACCGGGCGATCCCCTTCGACCGTGCCGATGCGGGTGCCGCGCGCGAAGCAGACGAAGAAGTCGGTATAGACCGGGTCGGCATCGAAGCCGTTTCCGTTCGAGTAGTTGACCGAGATATCGCGGTCGATGATCGTGTAGGTGGTGCCGGGGACGATGCCGCCCTGGCCGGGGTTCGAAGGGTCTTCCATCACCACGAAATAGCCGTCCGGTGTGATGCCCTGGTTGTTGCCCTGCTGGCTGACGCCGGTGTTGACCCAGACCATCACGAATGTGTTGGTGCCATCGGTCACCTGATAGGCCAGTTCGTATTCATGCAGCTGATCGGAATAGGTGGTTCCGTCCACGGTGCCGCTGACCAACTGGTCGCTATCGACGGGGTTGAAGTCATCGGGCGTATTGTCGGTGCCACCATCGGTTACGGTAACGATATCGGCGGTGGCATTGGCCCCAACGGTAAAACTGTCCCCAACGCTCAGAGAGGTGGGATTGCCGATGTCTTGAAGGCTCCACGCCTGCATATCGTAACTTGGCATCTCGTGTGCATCCTCGAATTAGCGCCGTGGTCGCCCACGGACCGGAGGCCCCCAATTCCCTGTCTATTCGAAAAAAAGGGAATGACCGGGGCGCAATCCTGTCGTGATAGCGGCAGTTGAATGAAACCTAGGCCCAAAGTCTTTCCAACCGGTTAATCCGGACAGCAAAACGCCCCGGCCAGTGGACTGACCGGGGCGTTTATTTCAGGGATGCAGGGCTGGTCAGGCGGCGATCAGGCCCATGGATTCCAGCTTCAACAGAACTTGCTGCGCACAATAATCCACATCCATGCCTTCGGTATCGACCACCAGTTCGGCGTTGGTGGGTGCTTCATACGGGTCCGAGATGCCGGTGAATTCCTTGATCTTGCCTTCACGCGCCAGCGCATAGAGCCCCTTGCGGTCGCGGCGTTCACACTCTTCAAGGCTGGTGGCAACATGGACCTCCACAAAGGCGCCATAGGCCTCGATCATTTCGCGCACGGAACGACGGGTCGAGGTATAGGGCGCGATCGGCGCGCAGATTGCGATGCCGCCGTTCTTGGTGATCTCGGACGCGACATAGCCGATGCGGCGGATATTGATGTCGCGGTGCTCCTTGGAAAAGCCAAGCTCGCTCGACAGATGCTTCCGCACAACGTCGCCATCCAGCAGCGTCACCGGGCGGCCGCCCTGTTCCATCAGCTTGACCATGATAGCGTTGGCGATGGTCGATTTGCCGGACCCGCTGAGACCGGTGAAGAAGACGGTAAAGCCTTGCTTGGAACGCGGCGGCGAGCTGCGGCGCAGTTCCTTCACCACTTCGGGGAAGCTGAACCATTCGGGGATCTCCAGCCCCTCGCGCAGGCGGCGGCGCAGTTCGGTGCCCGAGATGTTCAGGATGGTCACGCTATCCTTGTCGAGGATCTCGTTGGCGGGTTCGTACTGGGCGCGCTCCTGCACATAGACCATGTGTTTGAAGTCGACCATTTCGATTCCCATCTCGGCCTGATGCTCGCGGAACAGTTCCTGAGCGTCATAGGGGCCATAGAAATCGTCACCGGCAGAGTTCTTGCCGGGGCCTGCATGGTCGCGGCCGACGATGAAATGGGTGCAGCCATAGTTCTTGCGGATGAGGCCATGCCAGACGGCCTCGCGCGGGCCTGCCATGCGCATCGCAAGGGGCAGCAGCGACATAGTGGTGGTCGACCCGGGATACTTGTCCAGAACGGCTTCGTAGCAGCGCACGCGGGTGAAATGGTCCACATCGCCAGGCTTGGTCATGCCCACAACGGGGTGAATCAGCAGGTTGGCCTGTGCTTCCTTGGCGGCACGGAAGGTCAGTTCCTGATGCGCGCGGTGCAGCGGGTTGCGGGTCTGGAACGCGACGATCTTGCGCCAGCCAAGTTTGCGGAAATAGGCGCGCAGTTCGTTGGGAGTGTCGCGGCGGGACCGGAAGTCATAGTGAACAGGCTGTTGGATGCCGGTCACGGCGCCCCCCAGATATACCGGACCCGCAACATGATGCAGGTAGTTAACCGCCGGGTGGGCGACATCATCGGCGCCGAACACCATCTCGGCTTCACGTGCCTTGTTGGGCACGTATTTATCGCTGATCGAGAGGATCGCAAGGATCACGCCTTCCTGATCGCGCAGGGCGATATCCTGGCCCGGCTCAATGCCGTCGGCGAAGGCCTGGCTGACATCGAGGGTGATCGGCATCGGCCACAGCGTGCCATCGGCCAGCCGCATGTTTTCGACGACACCTTCGTAATCTTCCTGACCCAGAAAGCCCTTCAGTGGCGCGAAGCCGCCGTTCATCAGCAGTTCCAGATCACAGATCTGGCGCGGAGTCAGATCCCAGCTTGTCAGCTCTGCCGCTTCGCGCTTGAGCTTTTGCGCGCTGTCAGCTGAGACGAACAGTTCCTGAACGGGGGCGAGGTGGTTCTGCATAACTTGGGTCCTGTACTTAGGGGAAAGAAGTCCGCTGGCGGCACCGGTCAATTCGGCATGAAGCGCGTCATATTCGGCCAGTTTGCGGGAAAGAAAACGATCGGTGAGGCGGGCTTTCTCGGCCGCCCCGCGAGAGGTGAGCGCATAGGCAAAGCGCTGGCGCTTGTCGGTGCTGTCGCGGTCGGTGATCTTGACCAGCTTGGCCTCGGTCACCGCTTTCAGTACCGCATTGAGCCGCCCGAGCGAAATGCCAAGTGCCGCCGCCGTCGCACGCTGCGAGGCATCCGGCGCCAGATCGAGCTGGCGCAGAACGCGGAAGAGCAGGTCGTCTTCCGGCAGGGTGGGCGAGGGTGCAGGCATCGTCAGACGACTCAAAGTTTGTTCACGAATGAACGTATGTCACATTATGCAGGTGCAGAAAAGACAAAAAATGCCCCCGTGGCAGCACGGGGGCAGTATGCCTCAAATCACGCGGCCCGATTTCGGGAACTAGCCTCAGAACAACGGACGATTTCCACGCAGGCAAGCCACGGAGAGTTGCCGCGTCTGCGGGAAATCGCCATTGAAATTCTCGTACTGCGCGTGCAGCCGGTCAATCTCGCCACTGTCGAACAGTTGCAGGATCTGCCCGTTCCACTGTGCCAGCAGATCGGGCCGCTGACGCGACACCATGAAGGCAGACCCTACTGGCGGCATTTCCATCCGGCCCACCTCGACCAGTCCCTGCGCCGCCCCGGCCACGGTCTCTAGCGAGCGCGTGGTTCCGAAGAAGGCATCCACCTGCCCGGACAGGGCGGCCTGCACCGCCGCCTCGGTTGTCTCATACACCGCCAGCCGCAGCCCCCGCTGCACAAGCGCCCATTCCTGCAGTGATCCGCGCACGGTGGCGATGGTGGCCGTGTTCACGTTCACACCGGCGGAGCGGGCGTAGAAGCCTTCATCCCGGCTCAGAAAATACAGCAGGGGGCAGGTCAGGTTGCCCATTTCCGCCCGCGCGGGCGTGGCCGCCAGCCCGCCGATGGCAATGTCGAGCGCGCCCTCGGATATTCCGCGCAGAAGCCCCGCCAGCGGGTGCATCTCCAACCGGCAGTCCTGCCCGAGTGTCGCACAGATCCGAGAGGCCACATCAACGTCGAACCCCGTGATCTGCCCAAGGCCGTCGCGATAGGCATAGGGCGGATAATCCTCGGACACGCCGATCACCACCGGCTGCGCGGCGGCGGCCGTGCTCCAAAGCATCAGGGACAAGGCGACAAAACGCAGAAGCTTTACATAGGTCATTCAATTTCCTTGGGCTTGTGTCAAAAATGAATATGCGCCCGGGGGGCTGGCATCGTGAGCCTAGCCCGCCCCTGATCGCGCGGCAATATCGCCCGCCCGGCCTTACTCGGCGGCTGAAACCGATGGAACGGCGGTGCCATCTCGCGCCACCTCATCGAACAGCCAATCGCGGAAGGCGCGGATCATCGGGTCGCCGACCCTGTCTTCGCGATAGGCAACCGAATAAATGACCATCGGCATGGTCACCGTCTCGAACAGCCGCACCAGCCTACCGGATTCGAGCGTGCCCCGCACGACAGAGTCATAGGCCAGCGACACGCCCTGACCGCGTTCGGCGGCGGTGGTGGCCAGTTCGCAATTGGGAAAGACGGGGCCTTGGGGCAAGGCAGGGTCTGGAAGGCCTGCAGCGGCGAACCAGTCGCCCCAGGCATCGTCTGTTTCGTCATACATCAGCCGCAGACGCAGGAGGTCCTCGGGCCGTTTCACGCCTTCCGCATCGCGCAGCTCCGGGCTGATCACCGGGTAGCGGTTTGACTGCATCAGCGGCTCGGTGACGACGCCGGGGGTGGGATCGGTCGACCATTGGATCACCACGTCGCTGTCATTGGTGGCGAAATCGGTCGAGGGCGCACCGGTCGAGACCCGCAGCCGCACCCGGTCGCCGAACTCAAGCCGGTCCAGCCTTGGCACCAACCAGCGCGCGGCTAGTCCCGGTGTGCACAGCACCCTCAGTGGACGCTGTCCGGCTTTCTGGGTGGCGCGGGTGCTGTCCTCCAGCCCATTCAGCAGGCCTGTCAGCTTGCCCGCATAGCCCCGACCGGTCAGCGTCAGCTCAAGCCGGTTGCTGACACGCTCGAAAAGCGCGGTATCCAGATAATCTTCCAAAGCGCGGATCTGGTGACTGATGGCAGACGGCGACAGGCACAGTTCCTCTGCTGCTTCCTTGAAGCTTTTGTGCCGCGCGGCAGCCTCGAAGGCGCGGAGGGCGGCGAAGGGGGGCAACTGTCGTCCCATGGCGGATGAATCCCGTTCATGCGCCAATGAAAAAAGGTCTTTTGCGTCTGGCGCAGGGGCAAGCTTAGCATAATCGCACCCCTCAACCAAACAGCTCGGAGGTCGCCATGATCTTCTCATTCCGGGCCAGCCGTCGGCTGGTGCGCTCTCTAACTCTGTGCGTGGCGCTTGTCCTGTCACCCGAAACTCTCGCCGCCCAAGACCTTCTGGCCTGGCGCGAGGCCCGAACGATGCAAGACCTTGTCGACCAGATGGAAGACTGGCTCGACACGCATACCGATCTTCCGCGCCGCGCAACATCGCCGCGCATTCAGCTGACCGACCATGCCCATGTTGCAAGCATGTCCCAGGACCATCGCGCAGCAGCCAGCCCGACCTTGCGCGGTCTATATGACCCGGATGAGGAAGCGATCTGGCTGGTGCGGCCCTGGGATGCGTGCAACCCCTATGATGTCAGCACGTTGTTGCACGAGTTGGTTCATCACCGTCAGGCGGAGGCAGGGCACTGGTATTGCCCTGGCGCGCAGGAACTGCCCGCGTACCGCATACAGCAGGCGTGGCTCAACGATCTCGGGCTGGAACCCGATGTAAACTGGATCGCCGTGGTGATCGAAGCCGGGTGCACGCCGCGCGACATCCACCCGGACTGAGCGGTCACTCTTGCTCGGCCAGCCAGTGTTCGGCGTCGAGCGCCGCCATGCAGCCCATTCCGGCGCTGGTCACGGCCTGGCGGTATTTGTGGTCGGTCAGGTCGCCCGCCGCGAAGATACCGGGGATCGAGGTGCGGGTGCTGCCCGCCTCGACCTTCACGTAGCCGCCGTTATGTAGCTCCAGCACGTCCTTCACCAGTTCGTTGGCGGGAGCGTGGCCGATGGCGACGAAAACGCCCTTGCAGGGGATCTCGGTGATCTCGCCGGTTTCAACATGTTTGACCCGCACGGCCTCGACGCCCTTGGGGCTGTCAGTGCCCACAACCTCGTCCAGCACGTGATGCCACAGCGGCTCGATCTTGGGGTTCTTCATCAGCCGGTCGATCAGGATTTTCTCGGCGCGCAGTTCGTCCCGGCGGTGGATCAGCGTGACCTTGGAGGCGAAGTTGGTCAGGAACAGTGCTTCCTCCACGGCGGTGTTGCCGCCACCGATAACCACGATCTCCTGCCCGCGATAGAAGAACCCGTCACAGGTGGCGCAGGCAGAAACGCCAAAGCCCTTGAACGCCTCTTCCGAGGGCAGCCCCAGCCATTTCGCCCGCGCGCCGGTGCACAGGATCACCGCATCGGCGGTATAGGTGGTGCCGCTGTCGCCCACAGCCACGAAGGGGCGCTGAGTCGTATCGAGCGAGGTGATGATATCACCGATGATCTCGCAGCCCATGGCCTTGGCATGGGCCTCCATCCGTATCATCAGGTCCGGCCCCTGCACCTCGGTATCGCCGGGCCAGTTCTCCACCTCGGTCGTGGTGGTCAGCTGCCCACCCGGTTCGATCCCTTGCACGAGGATCGGGTTCAGCATCGCGCGGCTGGCATAGACGCCGGCGGTGTAGCCGGCCGGGCCGGAGCCGATGATCAGAACGCGGGTGTGGCGGGTGTCGGACATGGAGGCTTCCTTGGGTGTGTCATGAGTCGCCGCCAATGTAGCCACCCGACGCGGGAGGCAAAAGGGGGGCAAGGCCGGATCAAATCCCGCTCTTGCCCAACCCGTGCCTAGTAGTCCGAATCCCCGCCGCTCCGGGTCATGGCACCGCGCACGGCCTCGGCGCATCCTTCCGCCGTGGGTGCTTCGCATTCATAGTAGCGCCCGTTGACGAAGACGAAATATTGCTCGCTGCCGCCGAATTCCGCCGGTCGCGTGGCCACCGAGTAGGTCTGCCCGTCGATGGCCACTACGGTCCGGTCGTAAAAAGTGGACTCCGGCAGGCGCGGCATGGAATCCGAATCGCCTGTGCAGCCGGCCAATGCCACCACCGAGATCAAGATCAGACTTTTCAGTTTCATGAAAATCCTCCTTCTGGTGAATCCGATCATCAATGGCGGCATCCTAGCACATTCCGCGCGGCCATGCGGCAACGGCGCGGAGGCGCTTGCATTGATCGCCGTGCTGTTCCATATGTTGCGCGCCCTTGAAATATTCTTGCGCGATGGGCATGTCCGGTAACAGGAAATTTAAACGTCTGGGGAGGCGAGCAAAAAGATGCCAGGGGCAAAACTGGACCAAACCGACCGTATGATCCTGGCAGAGCTTCAGGGCAATGGCCGTATGACCAATGTCGAACTGGCCAGCCGTGTGGGTATCTCCGCGCCGCCCTGTCTGCGCCGTGTGCGCACGCTGGAGGAATCGGGGTTCATCAAAGGCTATCACGCCGATGTGGATGCCCGGCAGCTCGGGTTCGAGGTTCAGGTTTTCGCCATGGTCGGGCTGCACAGCCAGGCCGAGGCCGATCTGGTCGCCTTCGAGGACCGCTGCCGCAACTGGCCGCTGGTTCGCGAATGTCACATGCTGAACGGCGAGATCGACTTTATCCTGAAATGCGTGGCGCCTGACCTGTCCACCTTCCAAAGCTTCCTGACCGAACAGCTGACCGCAGCCGATAACGTGGCCCATGTGCGCACTTCGCTGGTCATTCGTGGCGCCAAGGATGAACCGGGCGTGCCCTTCGACGTTCTGGAAGAGCGGATCGCGCGCGAGGGCTAGGGCCATGCTTCCGGTCAACCCGGCGCGGATCAAGCAGCTGTATCAGCAGGCAATGACCGCTCAATCCGCTGGACAGGCAGATGAGGCGCTGGCGCTTTATGCGCAAGTTTTGCAGGCCCGCCCCGATCTTGCCGAAGCGCATTTTCAGATGGGCCGCATCCATGCCGCCAACGGGGACGCAGCCAAGGCCGAAACCGCGCTGCGTAGGGCGCTGAAGGCGCGACCCAAGGAGCCCGCTATCTGGCAGGCGCTGGCGGCCGTCCTGACCGGTGGCAAGCTGAAGAAACTTCAACGAGAGGCAACGGCAGCGGGCATTCCCCTTAGCTCCGGCCCCGATATCGCGCCGATCCTGCGCCAGATAGAACAGGGTCAGGCCAAGGCCGCGGAGACTGCTGCTTTTGCTCTGATCACCCGCTTTCCCAATGCAGCGGAGCCGGCACTGGCGCTTGGCCTGGCCCGAAAGGCGCAGGGTCATTGGGCCGGGGCGCTTGGACCGCTGCAAAAAGCGGTGGAACGGGCATCCGACAGCGCTCGCGCCAATGCAGCCCTTGGCGAGGTCTTTATTGAACTGGGCCAATGGCTGAGGGCGGAACAGGCCCTCACAAAAGCCGCTGATCTTGGTGCCGACGTGACGTCCCTGCTTGCCCGGACCTTGCGCGAGACTTGCCGCCCAGAAGATGCAGAAACGCTGTTGGCCAGCACTCTTTCCCGTCACAAGAAGCGCGCCGATCTTCATCTTGACCATGGCGATACACTGGCCGCCCTGCGCCGCCCGAAAGAGGCTCGGCGCGCTTATGACAAGGCTATTCACTTCGGGGCAAAGCGCAGTGCGTTGATTGATCTCGCCGAAAAGCTGGAACTGGAAGGTGATCAGGCCGCTGCCAAGGTGCTGGTTGATGACCTTCTTGCCGCGGATCCCGACAACATTGCCCTTCTGACCCTTCGCGGGCAGAGCCGCCAGACCGCTGGCGATCTTGACGGTGCCGAAGCCGATTTTCTTAAAGCGCTGGACCTTGGGCCTGATGCAGCATGGGCGATCCGCTCCTATGTGGCTGGCAAAAAAATCCGACCTGGCGACCCGATTTTGCCGATTCTTGAAACCCGCCTATCCGATCTGTCCCTGCCGAAGCCCAGTCGTTGGGTGCTGGCCTTTGCAATGGCAAAAGCGCTGGAGGATCTGGGAGAGTACGATCAGGTCTTCGAACATCTGGACCGTGCAAACCGGATGATGAGGGCAGACTATCCTTATCGAATAGAAACCGATCTCAATGCAGGGCGTGCGCTGGTGCGCGGATACCAGGCGTTGCAGGGACAGGCCGTTCCGACTGACTGCACTCAGGATGCGCCGATCTTTGTATCCGGTCTGCCCAGATCCGGCACCACCCTGGTTGAAACCGTTCTGTCCGCTCATCCGCGAGTCACGGCCGGGGGCGAGATGCCGTTCCTCGTGCGGGCGCTCAACCTGCCGATCGAGCAGGCAGAGATTGAAGGTGTCCTTCCGCGAGCAGCCTTTGCTGCGGCCGGGCACCGATATGTCACCGCTGCCCGGCGCCGAAGCGGGGCCGGTGATCTGTTTACCGACAAGGCGATCTCGACCTTCAGCCGCGTCGGACAGGCCGCAATTGCGCTTCCCAATGCCCGCTTCCTGATGCTGCGTCGTGATCCACGCGATGTCGGCTTGTCGATCTATCTGAACATGTTTCCTCCGGGACGGCAGATCTATGCAACGGACCTGTCCGATATCGGCCGCTATATCAGGCTATACGACGCCATGCAGCAAGCCTGGGCCGAGGCGCTGCCCGACCGCGTGCATGTGGTGGATTACGAGGCGCTTACGGCAGACCCGGATCCGAATATCCGTGCCTTGGTGGCGGCTGCGGGGCTCGATTGGGATCCTGCCTGTCTGGAGCCCCACAAAGCAAAACGCAATGTTGCGACCCTGAGTTTCGCGCAGGTGCGCCAGCCGATTTACCGCGCCTCTGTTGCCGCCTGGAAGCGCTATGAAACCGAGCTTGAACCGCTGCTGGAGGCTTTGGAGCGGCCGGTCACGCTATAGCTGCGGTCATGCAGTTGCGAACTGATCCCGCAGCCAGGTCTCGAAAAGCTCCACCTCGGGCTGCACCGCCCGTTTTGAAACACGGCGCATCAGGTAGTGCGCCTCTGGGAAGGGCAATGGTTCGCCTATGGGGGCAACGCCCGTTTGCGGCGTGATCAGCCGTGACAGGACCGTGGCAAAGCCACCGCCTGCCGCCACCAGCTGCAGGGCCGAGACCGTCGTGTCCATGAAATATTGCGCCACGCCCGGCTCGATCACGCAGCCACTGGCGCCAAAGACCCTTTCCCAGTTTCCTTCATGTCCGAGAATATGGACTAGCGGCCCGCGCAAAAGGTCTGAAGTCTGCCTGATCTCGTTCCTCTGATGCTCTGCACAGACCGGAACAATGGTCTCCTCCGCCAGTTTCTCCGCGGCGGCATCGGTCCAGTCGCCACGGCCAAGACGCAGTTCCACATCGACCCCTTCCAGCTTGGTGGCTTCGGTCCAGATATTCGTGACCAGACGAAGGTCGATGCCGGGGAAGTCACGTTTGAAAACCGGCAGACGCGGGGCCAGCCACAGCGCGGCGGTCGAAACCGGGGCCATCACCGTGATCGTTTGCGTGGCGCGTGGGCCAAACAAGCTGGCAGACACAAGGTCAATATCGGCCAGCGCCTGCCGCACGGTGGTGACATAGGCCTTGCCCATCTCGGTCAGCGACAGGTGCCGTGCACGCCGGTGAAACAGCTTGGACCTCAGCTGCCGTTCAAGCGAGCGGATGTGCAGGCTGACCGCCGCCTGTGTCAGCCCCAGTTCCTCGCTGGCGCCCGTAAAGCTCAGATGGCGGGCAGCGGCTTCGAAGCTTCGCAGCCACGTAAGGTTGATGTTTCTGGCCACAATCCAGTACCAAAAATATTTGGTGATATGTGGATTTATTATTTGTTTTTTGTTTGGGCGCAAGTGAGCGATACCTGACGCAAAGCCGCTTGTGACCTGATCGGGTCACAGAGGTTCATGTCCACATAGGCGAACAGGGAAACGCGACATGAAAGTTGGATTTATCGGCCTTGGCAATGTTGGTGGCAAACTGTCGGGCAGCCTGCTGCGCAATGGCATTGACCTGACGGTTCTGGACCTGAACCGCGATCTGGTGAACGCGGCGGTCGCCAAGGGCGCCAAGGCGGCAGACAATGCCGCTCAGCTGATGCGGGACTGCGATGCCGTCATCACTTGCCTGCCGTCACCTGCCGCCTCTGACGCGGTCATGCAGGAAATGCTGCCCGAAATCAAAGAGGGCAAGATATGGATGGAGATGTCCACGACCGATCAGGCCGAAGCTGAACGGCTTGGTGGCATGGTCATCGCCGCGGGCGGTGCGGCTGTGGATTGCCCGGTTTCCGGCGGCTGCCACCGGGCTGATACCGGCAATATCTCGATCTTCGCGGGCTGCGACCGCGCCACGTTCGAGCGTATCCTGCCGCTGCTGAAAACCATGGGCCGGCGCATTCTGCATACCGGCGATCTGGGCACCGCCTCGATGCTGAAGGTGCTGACCAACTATCTGGCCACCGTGCATCTCGTCGCCAATGCCGAAGCGCTCGTGACGGCCAAAGCCGCAGGGATGGACCTGAACACCACCTATGAGGCGATCAAGATCTCCTCGGGCAACAGCTTCAGCCACGTCACCGAAAGCCAGGTCATCCTGAACGGGTCGCGCGATATCTCCTTCACCATGGACCTGGTGAAAAAGGATGTGGGGCTTTTCCAGAGCATAGCCGAGCGCAACGGCGTTCCGCTGGAGGTCTCGCCGCTGATTTGTCAGATCTTCGATGACGGGATCGAGCGCTATGGCGACCGTGAACTGTCACCCAACATCATCCGCCGTCTGGAGGACGCCACCGGCCTGTCAATCCTCGCCCCCGGCTTCCCGCCGGAAATGACCGATGATGAGCCGGAAGAGCCGGGATATGAGGTGATCCCGCAGGGGTCGGCCCGTGCGTCGGCGGCGGAATAAGCCGAACAGGCTATCGCAACAGAAAAGGCGGCCCGTTTGGGCCGCCATTTTTTCAGCGTTCTGCTGTCCGGGTCCTGTTGGGCCCACTTTGAGGATCAGGCCGAGGCGGCCTGACGGATCACGCTGCGCCGGCGATGGCGTTTGCCACGCGACCAGGGCATTTCGATCTGTTCCTTCTGGCTTTCTTCCAGAACCTTTTCCATCCAGCGCCGTTTCAGCATCTCTCTCGTCCTCTTTTCATGCCGGCCCTTTCCGGGCCATTTGTTTTCCCGTTTCCGGGTTGAGGACAATCTGGCGGAGCTTTCAGGCAGTCTTACGGCCTCAGCCCTAATTTTCGGTAAAAGGACGGGGCAAAAATGTGGCGGAGGGTGGCCTTGTTTTCTTGGGGTCTTGTGGGTCACACCCAGGGTTCAGGGCAGGATTTGGGCGGGCTCCGCCCCGGATGTGCCGAATTTACCGTGCCAACGCGCCAAGCATGGCAGAGCTGCCCGATTTCCGAAACGCGATCATAGGCGAATCGCGGAAATGAGCCGCCCGTAATCGGCCTCTCCCTGATGTACGGACCGGCGGTAGGAAAAGAACCGCTCGGGGTCTGAATAGGTGCAGTGCCGGGTCCATTCCGCCTGACCAATGCCCGCGCGACGCAGACGGTGCAATCCATAGGCGGGCAGATCGAACAGGAACCGATCGCCCTCGCCATTGATGAAGAACATGGAGTTCTCGCGGTCCTCGTCAAAAAACATCTCGAAGAACTCTGGGCCGACCTCGTAGGCGCGTTGACTGATCGAGGGACCGATCACGGCGTGGATATCCTCGCGTCGGGCGCCCAGATCCTCCATTGCCTCAACCGTGGACTCCAGCACGCCATCCACAGCCCCGCGCCAGCCCGCATGGGCCGCGCCGATGACGCCGGCCTTGCGGTCGGCGAACAAAACTGGCTGGCAATCGGCGGTCAGGATGGCAATGGCGGTGCCTGGCGTTGCGGTCACGATCGCGTCGGCTTCGGGTCGCGGCAGCGGCTGTGCGTCCTCGACGGCTATGGCGCGGGCGGAATGGGTCTGATGCACAGTCACCAGTTGGATGATCGGCACACCCATGGCATAGGCCACGCGGGCGCGGTTGGTTTCCACCATGCTGGTCTGGTCAGACGACCCTGTACCGCAGTTCAACCCTTTGAAGATGCCAGACGACGCCCCGCCCCGGCGGGTGAAAAACCCGTGCCGGACACCGTCCAGAAGGTCGGAGGATATGATCTCGAGGCTGGTTGTCACGGTCATCGGGGTGAAGGGCCTTTCAGGGAACTTGCGGGTCGAGGCCAGGGGGCAGGGCAGCGTCGGGCGGGGTCAGGGACATGACTTTGAACAGCGTTCCCATTTCCTGCCCATGCGTCAAGCGCCTGTGCGCGGAGATATGGGCGTCGAGGGCCGCTCCGCTCAGATTTGCAGCTAACCTCTGTGCGCGTGCGGTGATGCCGAGCCGTTCGAGGAACACCCCCTGCGGCGTCGGGGCGGAGGCACGAGCGGGTGCGGCAGCAGCGGCCAAAGGTCCGAATGCCACATGGGCTGTCAGGTCGGCCTCGCCCGGGCAGATCAGGGGATCGACCGGCTTGTGATCCTTCAGCGCTTGGAACGTGTCGCCGATACTGACCGCGTCACCATAGTCCACGATCAGCGCCGCGCCGCCATGGGTGGCGATCCGGCGGCCGATATCTTCGGCCAGCGGCAGGGCGGGGGTGTTGACCTCGACGATATGGCCCGTGGCTGTGTCGGCCAGCCGGTCCTCCAGCATCTCCAGCGCGGATTCGGGACCAAGACCCCAGATGAGCCGCCCGTTTTCGGCCCCGATCATCCGTTCATGCCAACCGGCCTCGCCGCGTTGAAACTGACGGATCGGCAGGGCATCGAAGAACTCATTGGCGAGCAGGAAGAGCGGACCGTCCGGCAGGCCGGCCAGATGGTCGTGAAAGGTGATCTCGTAACCTGACAACGCCTCGGTCTGTTTGGCGCGCAAGGCAGGCGAGACCTCGACCAGATGCAACCGCGCCGCGTCGTGAAAGCCCGGCACGGCCCGCGTGGCACGCAGGACATCAGTCATCAGCGTTCCGCGACCCGGCCCAAGCTCTGTCAGCAGAAACGGCGCGGGCGCGCCCTGATCCATCCAGACCTGCGCCAGCCATAGTCCAAGCAGTTCGCCGAACATCTGGCTGATCTCCGGCGCGGTGGTGAAATCACCTGCGGCCCCAAGCGGGTCACGGGTGGTATAGTAGCCATGCGACGGGTGGAGCAGGCTTTCGGTCATGAAGTCTGCCAGCGTCATGGGGCCGGTTCGCGCGATGCGCGTGAGCAGGCTTTCCAGAAGAGCGCTCATGCCGCGCGCCTGCGAGAAATGAGGATGAAGGCCAACCCCACGATCAGCATCGGCAGCGACAGGATCTGACCCATCGAAAGCCCGATGGTTGGGCTCAGCGAGATCACGTATCCAAGCGGATTATCGGCCGTAATAAATTGCGGATCGGCCTGTCGGACCAGTTCCACCAGGATCCGCGCCACGCCGTAGCCAGCAAAGAAAACACCCATGATCATCCCCGGCCGCGTCAACGCCCCGCGGCGGTAAACGAGCCAAATGAGCAACGCGCCTAGAAGAAGCCCCTCCAGCGCCGCTTCGTAGAGCTGCGAGGGGTGCCGCGCGCACATGAGAAGCCCGTCAACGACCACCAAACCCTCGGGCCCCGCGCAATCCTGCGCTGCGCCGCCGGGGAAGATGACTGCCCAGGGCACGTCCGAGGCGCGGCCCCAAAGCTCGGCATTGATGAAATTTGCAAGCCGCCCGAAGAGAAGCCCCGGCGCGGTGCACAGCGCCATCAGATCGCCTGCCTGAAGCATCGGAATGCCGTGGCGCCAGCAATACAGCGCGCCGCCGATCACCACACCCAGAAAGCCGCCGTGGAAGGACATGCCGCCCTGCCAGAGGATCAGGATCTCGCTTGGATTCTGAAGGTAGTAGCCCGGTTGATAGAAAAGCACATAGCCAAGCCGCCCGCCCGCAACGATGCCAAGGATGATCCAGGTCATCAGCCCTTCCAGCTGTTCTGCGGTCATCGGGGCAGTGCCCCGGGGCCAAAGCGCCGGACGGCGCAGCGTCACCAGCGCCAGCCGCCAGCCCAGGAGAATGCCAACGATATAGGCCAGAGCGTACCAGCGCAGGGCGAATTCGAACCCGCCGAGAGAAATCGAGAAGATCTCGGGCGAGATATTGGGGAAGGGGATCGCGGCTGGCATCATCTGGGGCCTCGTCTGCTCGGGTCGGTGTTTGGATGGCTGGCCCCTGCGGCGAAGTCAACCTTGATGCCGGGCGCCTGCGGGGCCATATGAGTGGCAAGCGACAGGAGGCCCCTCATGCAGACCCGCAACAAGTTCATGGAAGATATGTCCCAGCTGATGACCAACGCCATGGGCGTGGCGCAAGGCGCAAAGGACGAAGCCGAGACGGCGATGCGGTCGCTGATGGACCGCTGGCTGGCCGACCGCGATTTCGTCACCCGCGAAGAATTCGACGCAGTGCGCGCCATGGCCCAGAAGGCCCGCGAGGAAAACGAAGCCCTAAAAGCCCGCATCGCCGCGCTGGAGGAGAAGTCGGGGGCGTAGTTCAGCGCCTGTTTGTCGTTTTTCTTTCCTGCTTTTGCTTTTGCGTGCAACCGCACCCCTTTTTCTAAAGTTTAGGTGATTTGGCCGCCTTCGGCATCGACCCGTGAGTGGCCCTCCTCACCCCCCGGCTTGCGCCGGGAGCCTTGTCGGTCGACCCGGGGGGCAACCCCATTGCCATCTGGCTCGAGCCAATGGCGCATCCACCGGCGATCCCTCTAGGTATTTTTTGCAAAGACGAAAGAAAATTCCGGATTCTGAACGGTTTATTCCAGAAAAATCGGTTCGTTGTGAATAACTTGGCCCCGATGCGAGAATCTTGTGGATAGGTCCGCGCAGAACGGATTCCCGCCTCGACTCCCAAACTTTATCCTTTACAGACATTGCCATTGGCTCCACCATATCTGGTATGGGGTCGGGCCTGCCCCGGCGACCCATAGTCAGACACCCAGCTTCTAGTGGGTCGTTCTGGTTCCCGGACCAGCGACACACGAAGCTGCCAAAAACAAAGAGGCCTGGGCAATGTCGCTATCCGAGCAGTATATCGAGGTCGACGACCTCCATCCCATCGACATCGTGGAAACGCTGGCGACGCATCACGAATGGGATTTCGACCGCGTCGCAGATGACCAGATCGCCATGGCGATCGAGGGACAATGGCGGACCTATTCCGTCACCCTGGCCTGGTCGGCCTATGACGAAACCCTGCGAATGATCTGCACCTTCGATATGGAGCCGCCCGAAGCGTCGATGCCGGCGCTGTACGAGGTGCTGAATCTGGCCAATGACAAATGCTGGGCCGGGGCCTTCAGCTATTGGAAGGCGCAAAGGCTGATGGTCTATCGTTATGGCCTGGTGCTGGCTGGCGAGCAGATGGCAAGCCCCGATCAGATCGCCTGCATGGTGGAAACCGCCGTTCTGGCCGCCGAGCGATTCTACCCGGCCTTCCAACTGGCCTGCTGGACGGACAAGACGCCCGAACAGGCGATGCAGGTCGCCATTGCAGAGAGCTACGGGCGCGCCTAACCTGCCCGGCGACTGAAGCGGGTGCGACTGGCCTTGGGGCCTGTTGCGCCGCAACGCCGGGAGAGCACATGAATTTCGACGAGATCGCGCGCCGCGGGCTGGTGATGCTGGGCTGTGGCAAGATGGGGCAGGCGATGCTGGAGGGCTGGCTGGCCGGGGGGCTGGCGCCCGGGGCCGTCTGGGTTCTGGACCCGCATCCCTCGGACTGGGTGCGTGCGCAGGGGCTGCATGTGAACGAGGGGCTGCCGGACGATCCTGCCGTCGCCATCGTCGCCGTGAAACCGCAATATATGGCCGAGGCGCTGCCGCAATTGCAGGCGCTTGGTGGCGGGGCGACGCTGATTGTCTCGGTCGCGGCGGGCACACCCATTTCCTATTTCGAATCCGTTCTGGGCGACGCCACGCGGGTCATCCGCGCGATGCCCAACACGCCCGCTGCAGTAGGCAAGGGGATCACTGCGATCATCGGCAATGGTGCGGCCGGCCCGGCAGATGCGGATATGGCCGAGGGGCTTCTGTCCGCCGTGGGGCAGGTGGTGCGCCTGTCAGAGGAGGACCAGATCGACGCGGTGACTGGCGTATCCGGGTCTGGCCCGGCCTATGTCTTCTACATGATCGACGCGCTCGCCGCCGCCGCCCGCGCGGAAGGCTTGCCCGATGACATGGCGATGCAACTGGCCAAGGCCACAGTAGCGGGCGCGGGGGCGCTGGCAGAGGCCGCGTCTGAAAGCCCGGAGCAGCTGCGGATCAACGTGACCTCTCCAAATGGCACCACGCAAGCAGGGTTGGAAGTTTTGATGTCCGAGAATGGATTGATGCCGCTGATGCGCGCCACGGTTGGCGCGGCGGCTGGCCGCTCGCGGGAGCTGAAGGGATGAGCGACGAGATTTCCTTCGACGAGTTCCTCAAGGTCGATATCCGCGTGGGTGAGGTGGTGCGCGCCGAACCCTTCCCCGAGGCGCGTAAACCGGCGATCAAGCTTTGGGTGGATTTCGGCGGTGAGATGGGGGTCAAGAAAAGCTCTGCCCAGATCACGGCGCATTACGATCCGGCGGGTCTGGTCGGAAAACAGGTGATGGCGGTGGTGAATTTCCCGCCACGCCAGATCGGCCCGATGCGGTCGGAAATCTTGGTGCTCGGATTGCCGGATGAAAGCGGAGAGATCGTTTTGATCGGCCCAGACAAGGCCGTGCCCAAGGGGGGGCGGATGCATTGAAACTGCTGATTTCGAGACGCCTGCCCGAGAGTGTGATGGCCGCCGCCGAGGCACGCTTTGACGTGACCTGCCGAACGACCACGCAACCGATGACGCATGAAGACTGTGTGGCAGCGCTGGAAGGCTATGACTTTGTATTGCCGACGCTTGGCGATGCGTTCCGAGCCGAGGCTTTCGCCGCCGTTCCCGCGCCGCGCTGCAAACTGCTGGCCAATTTCGGGGCTGGGTTCAACCATATCGACGTAGCGGCGGCACGGGCTGCTGGCGTCGCGGTGACGAACACGCCCGGTGCGGTGACGGACTCCACCGCCGATATCGCCCTGACGCTGATCCTGATGACCGCGCGGCGCGCGGGCGAGGGCGAACGCCTGGTGCGCTCTGGTGGCTGGACCGGCTGGCATCCGACCCAATTGCTGGGGCTGCATGTCAGCGGCAAGACGGTGTGCATCATCGGCATGGGCCGGATCGGGCAGGCCATCGCCCGGCGCTGTCATTTCGGCTTTGGCTGCCGGGTGGTCTACGTGAATCGCTCGCGCAAATCGGTGGATTTCCCGGCGGAACAGCTGGAGATGGCCGAAGCGCTTGGCCTGGCGGATGTCGTCGTGGTGGCGACGCCGGGTGGGGTGGAGACCCATCATCTCGTGGGGGCGGAGGTGTTCGCGGCAATGCAGCCGCACGCGATCTTCGTCAATATCGCAAGGGGCGACATCGTCGATGAGGCGGCGCTGATTGCGGCGCTTCAGGCGGGCCGGATCGCGGGGGCAGGGCTCGACGTTTACGAGTTCGAGCCGGAGGTGCCCGAGGCGCTGCGGGTCATGGAGAACGTGACGCTGCTGCCGCATCTGGGCACATCGGCGCTGGAGCCGCGCGAGGATATGGGGCGAATGGCTCTGGACAATCTCATCGCTTTCGCCGAGGGGCGGTCGCTGCCCAACCCGGTATGAGATGGCTTGCGGCGCTGGTGGTTTTGGCGGCCCCTGCGCTGGCTGAGAATTCCGTGGTGCTGGAAGGCTACCAGTTTCGCTTGCTGTGGCCCGCGACGGGGGCGCTGTCGCCCGACCTGATTGCAGAACAGGCGCGGCAGGACGCTCCCCATCTCTTTTGTGGCGAGGCGGCGTTTGCGAATGGCGAAAGCTGGGAAGATCTGGGCGCGCCGTTTCGCGGGCTTTTGCTGGTGGGGGTGCGCGGCGAAGGCGATGAGCCGAACCGGACTGGATCCGCGGTGTTTTCGCTGGTTGATGGACACATGGTGACAGAGCTGGCGGTGCATGCCCACCCGGGAGAAGTGATCTGGTATCCGGTTGGGTTTTACCCGGTCGAGGTGAATTTGGCCCGGATGCAGGGCGGATTGAACGGCCGCCTTGTGGCTTTGACCGGCTTTTCGAGTGGCTGCGCGGAATGAGGCATGGCCATGATCCGTGCGTGGTCTCTGCCAGCCGGTGTGACCTCAACGCTCTTTGAGAAAAGCCCGATTTACGCGGTATCCGCATGAGGTTGGGCGGCGCCGCCCGTTGGGGCGTGCGTAGCAGGATGGTCTGGCGAAGCTTCTGGCGCGTCTCGTACCCTGCCACCTGGCTGAGGTGGTCTTGGGGTCGGATCGGCGGACCGGGCCACGCTTGGAGAATCGGTTAACCGGCGCTCAGGGTGACAGCCTGGGGTTAAGATCGGGTGAACGTGGCGGACGAGCCTTCGAAGGCTCGCTGAAACGCGGTTTCGAAACCGCGTATTGGCGCATCGTGAGATGCGCAGGCCCCCGCGTCTCCTCGTATTCGCTGACGTTTTCGATGGCGATAAAGGGCTTTCGAAGGCCCTTCCACGCGGTTTCAAAACCGCGTCCCTACCGGTCTCCGACCGCCTCGCGCCAGTGGATCCGGCATAGGGACACGTAGCGGTCATTGCCGCCCACCTCGATCTGCGCCCCCTCGCGCAGCGCCTTGCCGTCTTCGCCCACGCGGATCACCATCGTGGCCTTCTTGCCGCAATGGCAGATCGTGCGGACCTCTCGCATTTCATCGGCCAATGCCAAGAGCGCCGCCGACCCCGGAAACAGCTCCCCCCGGAAATCGACCCGCAGCCCATAGCACATGATCGGCACGCGCAGATCATCCACAGCGCGGGCCAGTTGCCAGACCTGATCCTTGGTCATCCACTGGGCCTCATCGACCAGCACGCAGGCGCAGGGACCACTTTTCAGCCTGGCCTCTATCTTTGCGTAGAGATCGTCGGTCTGCGAATAGACATCTGCTTCGGCCCCGATGCCGATACGGCTGGCGATCTGCGCGGTTCCGCCCCGGTCGTCGAAATCGGCGGTCAGCAGATAGGTCTGCATTCCCCGTTCGATATAGTTGTAGGATGCCTGAAGCAGCAGGGTCGATTTCCCCGCATTCATGGTGGAGTAGTTGAAATAGAGCTTGGCCATGGCAAGGATTTGCCCCAAGCCCGCGCCCCGCGCAAGTCCCGCGCGTCAGTCGCCTGCCAGCTTGTCGAGATTACCAAGACAGCGGCTGAGGAAACCGGTGAACTGTGCCACCTCTTCTGGCGTGAACCCGTCGAGCAATGCCTTTTGCCGGTTCAGCGCCTCCGCCAAAACCCGACCATGCAGCGCAATACCCTCCTCGGTCAGAACCCATTCGCGCCCCAGCCTGCCCTGATCTGGATTGGCAGGGACGACAAGGCCTTTTGCCTCCAACCGCGCCAGCGCCCGGCTGATGGCCGCCTTGTCGATGCCGATTTTGCGGCTGGCATGGGCGGCGGTGCTGCGCGGTTCTCGTGCCAGCATGACCAGCATTCGCCAGTCCATCGCCCCTATGCCGAACCGGTCCTGATACGCACGCGCGGCACTGCGGGTGAAGCGGTTGGCGGTGAAGTTCAGAAGAACCGTAGGGCTGCGCGAAAAGCTGAGAGTCGGCGTGGCCGGTCCGCCCGTGTCATCGGGATGAATCAGGAACAGGTCGTCGGGCAGATCGGCGGTCATGGTGACAGGGTAGGGGAAGCATGTTGACATGACAACAGTGATGCGCCATCGTCGCTGGTGTTGACATGACAACACTGGAGGAGAGCCATGTCCGACGCTCCCGTCTTCGAAATAGACCCCAAAGGATTCTGGGCCGATCCCTACCCAACTCTCAAGCACATGCGGAGCAGGGCGCCGATTGCCTATGTGCCCCAGCTGGGGGCAACGTTGATTACGCGGCGCGACGACATCTTCCGCGAAGAAAAGCGGGTCGACGTGTTTTCCTCGGACCAGCCCGAGGGGCTGATGACGGTGCTTATGGGCCAGAACATGATGCGCAAGGACGGGGCGGATCACGCGGCCGAACGCAGGGCCGTCTTCCCCACGGTTTCGCCCAAAACGGTGCGCGATGTGTGGACGGCACAGTTCAGGGCGCGTACGGCAGAGGTGCTGGACCGGATCGCACCGCTTGGCTCCTGTGATCTTGTGAAAGAGTTCGCATTGCCGGTGTCGGGTGAGGCGCTGAAGGCGATCACTGGCCTTACCAACATGAGCTATCAGGAAATGGATCGCGTCAGCCAGGGCATGATTGACGGCTGTGCGAATTACGCGGGCGATCCGGCGGTCGAGGCCAATTGCCATGACTGCACCGCCTCGATCGACGCCCATATCGACGCCCGGATGCCAGAGCTGGCAGCGGCGCCGGACACGTCTTTGCTATCCGTGCAGATGCAGGCGGGGTTAAGCGATGCCCAGATCCGGGCCAATGTGAAGCTGGCCATTTCCGGAGGCCAGAACGAGCCGCGCGATGCCATTGCCGGGACAGCCTGGGCGCTGCTGACCCATCCCGAGCAACTGGCGATGGTGCAAAGCGGTCAGGAAACGTGGATGCAGGCCTTCGAGGAATATGCCCGCTGGATCAGTCCGATAGGCATGTCACCGCGCCGGGTTGCGAAACGCGATACGGTAAACGGCATAACCTTCGAGCCGGAAGATCGGGTGTTCTTCATGTTCGGATCGGGCAACCGGGATGAGACGGTTTTTGATCGGCCCGATATTTTTGACCTGACTCAGGATGTCAGCGCCTCCATCGCCTTCGGGGCGGGGCCGCATTTTTGTGCCGGTGCCTGGGCATCGAAGGCGCTGATCGCGGAGGTGGCTTTGCCGATGCTGTTCGAGCGACTCAAAGGATTGCGGCTGAACCCACCCGAGGCCAGCCGCTTTGGGGGGTGGGCCTTCCGGGGGCCGCTGGCGATGCCGGTGGCCTGGGAGGTGGCGGGCTGATCGCAGCGGGAAATGGCCGAAGCGCATCATCATTGCCGTCAATTGGCATCGCGTGACCATCGGTCCTCTTGCTTGTCTGCCGGTTCCCGTGCTGACATCGGTTCACACTAATTTACTTTGGTTCAGGTGTTTCATGACGACACTTTCAGGACGATGCCTTTGCGGAAAGGTGACCTGGTCGGCCACCGGCAAGATGAGATGGGCCGCATATTGCCACTGTGAGAGCTGCCGACGGGCGGGATCTACCCCCTTCGTGGCGCTGTTCGGTGTGCCGGACACAGGGCTGACCTGGTCAGGACCGGTAGGACACTACGCATCCTCTGAAGATGTGGAACGTGGGTTTTGCGAATGCTGTGGTTCGCCGGTCTTTTACCGCAACCCCATGCGCTGGCCGGATGAAACGCATATCCCCGCGGTGACATTGGACGATGCGTCCGTCTACGAGCCAAAGGCGCATGTCTATTATGGCGAACGCCTGCCCTGGATCGAGATGCGCGACGGGTTGCCGAAATATTTTGGGACCGGCGATGATGGTACCCGGCCGCTTTCGGATGACGAGGCGCATGGCTGAAGTCAGCGGCTGATCTCGTCCATCAGCCAGTCACAGAATGCACGGCTTGGCCGGGTGGCGTCAAGGTCGGGTGGGGCGATCAGGAAATAGGCTTCCAGCAGCTCGGCTTGATGGGGGAACGGGCGGATCAGCTCTCCCGTTTCCAGCAAAGTCCCACAAAGCGTTTCATGGCCCATGGCCAGTCCGCCGCCCGACCGGGCAACGGATAGGGAAAAGCTGTAGCTCGACGAGATCGTGACTTGCTGGCCCGGTGGCAGAACCTGCCCCTGACCGGCCAGCCAGTAGTCCCAGTTCGACATGATTCCCCCGCATTCAAACAGCGGATCGCGTCGCCAGTCGGGCTTGCCGTCGGCGTAACCCGGGGCGCAGACCGGGAACACATGATCATGAGACAGGATCTGCGCAGAGGCGGGCATGTCGGCCAAGCGGCCAAAGCGGATCTCGACGGCAGCGGTATGGGCGAATTTCTCCGGATCCCAGATCGGTGTCACAAGATTTAGCGTTAGCCATGGATGGGCGGCTTTCAGCTTGGCGATGCGGGGCGCAAGCCAAAAGGTGGAAAAGGCCAGATTACATTGCAGGTTCAGGGTGTTCTGCGGCGTTCCTCCGACGAAACTGCGGGTACCGGTGGCCAGGATGTCAAAGGCTTCCCGCACGATGGGAAGGTAGTTGTATCCTGCCTCGGTCAGCATCAACGAACGGGTGCGGCGAATGAAGAGCTCTCGCCCAAGGAATCCTTCGAGATTGCGGACATGCTGGCTGATCGCGGATTGGGTCAGGTTCAGTTCCACAGCCGCCTGCGTGAAAGAAAGATGCCGTGCGGCGGCCTCGAATGCGCGGAGCCAGCCAAGGGGCGGCAAGGCAGAGGGCTGCATGGGCATCTCCTGTCATGGATCAGTTTTTCTAATGGGATACTTGCGAATTCATCGTTGGTAAAGTCAGGGCGCTTCAAGGCAGTCTTCTGCAAGGATAGGAAACACCCAAATGACCCAGACCGCCAGCATTGCCAGCCATCCCAACATGTCCCATTGGCAAGAACGCGTGGACCTTGCCGCCGCATTCCGCTGGACGGAGAGGCTGAATTTTCACGAAGCCGTGGCGAACCATTTCTCCTACGCCGTGAACGAGGACGGAACGCGGTTCCTGATGAACCCCAACCAGGTGCATTTCCGGCGGATCAAGGCTTCGGACCTGCTGCTGCTGGATGCGAATGATCCCGACACGCTGGACATGCCCGGCGCGCCTGACCCGACGGCCTGGGGCCTGCATGGCGCGATCCACCGCCGCTGCCCGCATCATCGCTGCGCCATGCATGTGCATTCTGTCCATGCGACTGTTCTGGCCAGCCTTGCCGACAGCACCCTGCCGCCGATCGACCAGAACACCGCGACCTTCTTCAATCGCTATGTGGTGGACGAACATTTCGGCGGGCTGGCCTTCGAGGACGAGGGCGAGCGCTGTGCCGCCGCACTGCAGGACCCCAAGAAGAAGGTCATGATCATGGGCAATCACGGCGTCATGGTTCTGGGCGACAGCGTCGCTGACACATTCAACCGGCTCTACTATTTCGAGCGGGCAGCCGAGACCTATATCCGCGCGTTGCAGACGGGCCGCCCGCTGCGGGTGCTGTCCGACGAGATCGCTGAAAAGACCGCGCACGAGATCGAGACCTATCCCGGTCAGGCCGAACGCCACATGGCGGAACTGAAAGCCATCCTCGACGAGGAAGGCTCGGACTACGCCCGCTGACATCCATGTGGCGGCAGGCCCCACATCGGCGGAGCTTTTCCTACCAGCCGCCGCCCTCGTGATCTCTGATCCCACCCCGTTTCAGAGATCACAGGAGATTGACATGACCGACCTGACCGCCAACCCGCCCCCGGACCCGGAGGCCGAACGTTGGAACTATCGCCCGGATGGTCCCGTGGCGCTAAATCCGCTGTTTTCCTGGCCGCCCCGGCCCGCCGCCGTTCTGGCGTGGTATCGGGGCGCTTGGCTGCAGCTGACCTCGCTTACGCTGTGTATGGCGCTGGCTGTCATAGCCTATGCTGTCTTCCTGCCGCCGCTGGAGGAAATGCGCAGCTTCGCGCCGGGCTGGATGCTGACCGTGTGGCTTCTGAACATGGGCGCGCAGACACTGGTGGCGGGGTCGCTTCACTGGTGGCTCTACATCCGCAAGTCGCAGGGGCTGCACAAGAAGTTCGACGGCCGCGACCTGACCCGCGACAATGGCGTCTTCACCTTCCGCAACCAGGTCTGGGACAATATCTGGTGGACGCTTGGCAGCGCGATGAGTGTGGCGACCGTCTATCAATGGGGCATCTGGTGGGCGATGGCCAATGGCTATGTGCCCGTGGTCACATGGGCTGCCGCGCCGGTCTGGTGCGTGGTCTGGATGGCGTTCATCCCGATGTGGTCGGGGCTGCATTTCTACTGGGTGCACCGGCTGTCGCATCACCCGAAGCTGTATCGCCATGTCCATGCCGTGCATCACCGCAACATCAATATCGGGCCGTGGTCGGGCATCTCGAACCACTGGTATGAAAACCTGCTCTACTTCTCGACCTATTTCATCCATCTGGTCGTGCCCTCGCACCCGCTGCACCTGATGTTTCACATCTATTTCCAGCAGGTCAGCCCGGTGCTGTCGCATTCCGGGTTCGAGAAGGTGAAGGCGGGCGAGGCCGAAGCGCTGAAGGCGGGGGATTTCTTTCACCAGCTGCACCACCGCTATTTCGAGTGCAACTACGGCACGTCCGAGATCCCGTTCGACAAGTGGTTCGGTACCTATCACGACGGATCCGCTGCCGCGACGGAGCGGACGCGGGCCTTCAAGAAGCAGATGTATACGCGGTGAACACGCTCTTCCTCATGGTCGATGAAATGGCGTGGTGGGCCGTGGGGTCCGCCTCGTCACTTGGGGCAAAGACGCCCCATATCGACGCGCTGGCGGCGCGCGGGATGGTCTTCGACGCGGCCTACACGCCCTCGCCCATCTGCGTTCCCGCGCGGGCGGCGATCGCCACCGGGCGGTATGTGCATGAAACCGGCCACTGGTCCTCGGCAGAGCCTTATGACGGTGTGTTGCCCTCCTGGGGACATCGGTTGCGCGAGGGCGGGGTGGAGGCCGTGTCCATCGGCAAGCTGCATTTCCGGAATGAGGGCGACGACACCGGGTTCGAGCGGCAGATCCAGCCGCTCCATGTGCATGAGGGCAAGGGCTGGCTTCTGGGTCTCGTCCGTCGCCCGGTGCCGCGCTACGACGCGACGGCGGGACTGGCGGAGGAACTGGGCGCGGGCTGGACCGGCTACACGCGCTATGACCTGGGCGTGACCGAGGCCGCCTGCGCGTGGCTGGCAGAGCCGGAACGCAAGGCAAGGCCATGGGCGGCCTTCGTGTCGTATCTCAGCCCACATTACCCGCTGATCGCGCCGGAGGAATTCCTGTCGCTCTATGACCCTGCGGACTATGTGCGCCCGGCGGAGGAGGTCCCTGACCATCCCATCCTGCGCGAGATCGCCGGGTTCTTTGCGCATGACCGGCATTTCATGGACGAGGCGCGGGGGCTGGCCCATGCCGCCTATCGCGGCTTATGCAGTTTCGTGGATGCCGAGGTGGGCAAGGTGCTGGCGGCGCTGGAGGCGAGCGGGCAGGCGGACGATACACTGGTCATCTTCACCTCGGACCATGGTGACATGATGGGGGAAAAGGGGTTCTGGACCAAATCCGTAATGTATGAGGCATCAACTCGTGTTCCGCTGATCATGGCTGGGCCGGGGGTTATGGCCGGGCGCAGAGCCGATCCAGTCAGCCTGATCGACATTGCGCCGACACTCGCTGACGTCATGGGGCTTGGGACAAACGGCTTTTCCGGCCGCTCGCTTCTGGGCTCGCCTGACCCGGATCGCGTGGTTCTGTCGGAATATCATGATGGGGGCTGTTCGGTCGGCATGACGATGCTGCGTTGGCAGGCCCGCAACGGGATGCAGTGGAAATACGTTCACTACGCAGAAGGCCACTGGCCGCAACTGTTCGACCTGACCGCCGATCCGGGCGAAACGGATGACCTTGCCAAAGCGCGCCCAGAGATTCTCTTGTTTGCCGAAAAACGGCTCGCCCAGATCATGGACGTAGAGGCGGTGAACGCCCGCGCTCATGCCGATCAAGCCCAAAAAGTTCAGCTGCATGGCGGGCGGGATGCAATCTTGGGCATTCCCCAATGGAACTTCACGAAAGTCGGGGAAACCTGACCCAAGCCCCACTTGGCGAGGGGCGCCAAACCGGGTAAGTCTGGCCCAACAGGCAGGACGGGCCTATTTCATGAATGAAGATCACAAGTTCCTGATCGCGCAGATCGCGCAGGGCGATAAGCAGGCCTTGGCGGCCCTTTATCGTGCGCTCGAACGCCCGGTCTACAAATTTATCGTCTCCAGATTGAACGATCCCCACGAGGCAAACGACATACTCCATGAAGTGTTCATGGATGTCTGGCGTTCCGCCGGCCGCTTTGAAGGGAGATCGAAAGTGCAGACCTGGATTTTCGGAATAGCCTACAGAAAAAGCATCGATGCGATGCGCAAGCGCGGCCGTATGGACCTGACCGATGAAACACCGGACATGGCAGATGACGGCCCCGATCAGGAAACCTGCCTTGCTGCCGGCCAGGAGGCCGAGCATGTGAGGCATTGCCTGGAGACGCTGAAGGACGATCACCGCTCGGCGATCACCCTGGCGTTCTACCAGGACATGACCTACGGCGAAATCGCCGAGGTGTCAGGGGTGCCGGAGGGCACGATCAAAACCCGTATCTTCCATGCCAAGAAACTGCTGATGCGCTGCCTGTCGGGCCGTGTGGAAAGAGGTGTGGCATGACCAACGAGCAACTCCACGAACTGCTGCCCTTCCGGGCCAATGGAACCCTTGAAGGCGCCGATCTGGCCGCCGTTGACGCGGCGCTGGCCGAAGACGCCGATCTGCGCGCCGAACTGGCCGCGCTGACCGCGATCCGGCAGACGATGCAGGCCGAAGAGGTCGCAAGTCCGGGTGAATTCGGTCTGGCCCGGCTGATGCGCGATGTTGATGCCGAAACCCGCGTAGCTGCGCCCGTCGCCGCCAATGATAACGTTGTGCCGCTGATGCGCCTGCGGATATGGCAGGTCGCTGCAGCGGTGGTGCTGGCCGTGGGTATCGGGTTCAACCTGCAGCAGGTTGGCCCTGGCACCGCGCCGATGGATAGCGCGGAACCCGCGGGCTTCACCCTTGCCAGCGGCGGTTCAGCGGCGGATTTCACCGTGGTCTTCGCCCCCGATGCGACAGAAGCCGAACTGCGCGCTCTGTTGCTGGAAGCCGGGCTGGAGATCGTCTCGGGCCCCTCGGCGCTTGGCATTTACGGGCTTGGCCTGATCGATGCAGAGGCTTCGGATGCTGCTCTTGCAGCGCTCTCGGCTTCGGCTATTGTCGAGGACGTTCAATAACCGCAGTTTAAGGCTTCAGCCGATGTTTCGATCTTTTTTCTTTTTCGCCACGGCTTTTGTGCTGGCCCTTCAGGTGACAATCGCGGGTGCACAGACCGAACCGACCGATCCGACCGATCCGGGAACCGGGGGGCCGACCAGCCCTGGTCAATGTGACGGACCTTGCGATGACTATTATCCCTATCATTCGAATGAAGAAGACGGCGAAGGCATTGCAGGCAGAGATGGCTCTGGTCATCCCCGTGCCGTTGTCTCGCCCTCTGGTATGCCCGAGTATATCGTCAGTGGCCCGATCTCGGAATTCGAAGCGTCTCGGGTTGGATTGACGGATGCCGGTGCGCAGTTGCTGCGCTATCGTGATCTCCCCACCTTGGGCATTCGCATTGCGGTTTATGATTTCCGCTGGCGGTTTGGGGTTCGCCGGGCCAACTCGATCCTCGATCAGGTCGCGCCCAACACGCATGTTGGACTTCATCACATCTACGAGCTGTCTCAGGCGCGACCTCGGGTCTATGCGGCAACCATGATCGGCGATGCCGCCCCCGGAGCTTGCCCCGTGGGGCGTCATGCCATTGGCCTGATCGACGGGCCGGTTGACCCCGAACACCCGGCGCTGGCCGGGGCGCAAGTGGTGTCCAGAAGCTTTCTGTCCGACGGGGAAGTCCCACCAGCGATCAATCACGGCACCGCAGTGGCCGCGCTGATTGTGGGCCAGGACCCCTCTGGTGCGCTTGGTGGTTTTGCCCCCGGTGCCACGCTTTATGCGGTTTCGGCCTTTACCGAAGCACGCGGTGATGCCGGTGCGGATATTGAACGTATTGCCACATCAATCGAATGGCTTCTTCAGCAGGATGTGCGCCTGATCAACATGTCCTTTGCGGGGCCGGACAACCCGGTTCTTTCCGGCGTTCTGGACAGTGCCGCTGCGCGTGGAGCGATCATGATCGCCGCGGCTGGCAATGACGGGCGTGAACGGCTGGCTTTCCCTGCAGGGCATCCGTCTGTCATTGCCGTGACGGCCGTAGACGCCGCCTTCCGCCGCTATCGCGATGCGAATTTCGGTGACCATATCGAGTTCGCCGCCCCCGGCGTCGATCTTTATGTCGCGTCATCGCGTGGCGGCAACTATGCGTCAGGCACCTCCTATGCGGCCCCCATCGTCACGGCGCTTGCGGCGCGGCTAGGGGCAGGCAGTGGCGCAAGCCTGACCCAGATCCGCGAACGCCTTAGGGGATCTGCCGTGGATCTGGGCCCGGATGGGTTCGATTCTCGGTTTGGTTGGGGACTGGTGCGCGGCGGTTGCTGAAGTCACACGCCCTGCGATTTTTTGTGGAAGCCGGCCCGGTGGGGGCCGGTTTTCTTTTGAGATGTTGGCGTGAACGCGGCGCAGAACTGTTTTTGAACCAGATGCGGCTGTGACCCGACCTATAGGCATCAGGGCAGTTCTTCCTGCCCAAGCCATAGCCATCAGGATCGCAGCCATGACCCGTTTTCTTTCGCCCCTCGCTTTCGCCGCCCGCCGCAACCAGTCTGGCGATCACTTGCGGATCCGCAGTGACGCTGCCGGTTCTCAGCGCGATGTTGTGGTTGTGGCCCCCCGCGCGGATCGTTCCGCAGGGCGCGCCCGGCTAACCAATTTCCGCCGCGCGATCCAGGGCTGACCCGTCGGTGCCCCCGTGGCCACCGTTACCTGCCACGGGACTGTCCCTCGTCTGACCGATCCCCGGCCCCTCGTCCGGATCGGCACCTTTCCGGCCCATATCCCTAGAGGTATGGACCGGCTTTTTTTGGCAGAGACGCGCCGCAACGCATGACCTCGGACAAAGATGAAAAATCTTTGAACCGGATCGCTTTGTCGCCCGACCTATGCCTGTAACGCGCAGCAATTGCGCTGAAAGAGAGGGAGCGTACCGTGTCACGATTTCTTAAGTGCATGCTGACATTTGTCTCGGTCAGCCTGAAGCGGGTTCCCTCAACGGTTGCCTTGGATTTCTGGCAGCCGCTGCCCGTCCGTTATGGCCAGATGATCGGTGGTGATGACGAAATCAATTTTCAATATCGCAGCCCCTTGTTTTCCGTCTAACCGGCTGCTTTTCCGGCGCCGAACGCCCCCGTCCCTTGTTCGGTGCCATGATGCCCGGTCCGCCCCCGGACCGGGCATCTTCTTTTTCACCGCGTCAAGATCAGAACCAGCCCGTTGCACATAGCGCAACGCGTGTTTCGCGGGCTTTGCGCCGCAGGCCCGGGCGCGTATCACTGACGACATGCGACAGTGGCTACCTCATGATCCTGCGACTCTTGCCACCACCCTGGCCGTGGGGACCATTGGTGCGCTTTTGGCGACGTTACTGCATTTGCCAGCACCCTATTTGACCGGGCCTGCGGCCCTGGTGACCCTCGTCGGGGTGATGGGTATGCGCACGCGGGTGCCTATTGTGCTGCGCGATGGCTGCTTTCTGGTCATCGGAACCTCGATGGGAACCGGAGTGAACCCGGAGATCCTGGCCGCAGCCGCCAATTGGCCGCTTAGCCTTGTTGCGTTGAGCCTGGCACTGTTGGTGATCTTCCTGGGGGGCGCTGCGCTGTTGCAGCGGTTTCTGGAGTTCGACCGGATCTCGGCGTTGCTGGCGGCGACCCCTGGCCATCTGAGCTATATCCTGTCGCTGTCAGCTGACACCAAGTCCGACCTTTCGACGATCACCGTGGCGCAATCGCTGCGGGTGTTGATCCTGACGCTTCTGGTGCCGCTTGCGGTCGGTCTGCTGACGGATGCGGATCTGAGCATGTCGGCCCGGCCCGAGCCGGTCATGTCCCTGATCCATCTGGGACTGATTCTGGCCCTTGCCGCTTTGTTGGGGGCAGGGTTGAAACGTATCCGCCTGCCCGCGGCCTTTCTGATGGGGGGCTTTGTGGTTTCGGCGCTGAGCCATGGCACGGGTGCAACGCCCGGTCTGGTGCCCGTCTGGGTCGCTGTCCCCAGCTTTGCGATTATGGGAACGCTGATCGGCACCCGCTTTTCCGGGATCTCGGTAACGCAGATCCTTCGGGCTTCTGGTGCGGCTGCGGTGCTGGCGGCGCTGGCGTTGGTCGCCACGCTTGGCGCGGCGTTGTCGATGCATTGGGTTCTGGGATTGCCGGTGACAAATCTGTTGATTGCCTATGCACCGGGTGGGCTTGAAACCATGGCGGCCCTGTCAGTGATGCTGGATGCCGACCCGGCCTTCGTGGCCTTCCACCACGCCTTCCGCATCCTGCTGCTGACCTTCCTTGTCCCAGCCTTCCTGCCCAGAACGGAGCCCGAGACATGACCGCCCCCAAGCCCCTTGCCGGTATCCGAGTCCTTGATCTGACCAACGTTCTGGCGGGTCCCTTCGCCTGCCATCAACTGGCCCATATGGGGGCCGAGGTGATCAAGGTCGAAGCCCCGGGGCGTGGTGATCTGGCCCGTCAGCTGGGGGCTGATCCGGCGTTGAACGCGGCAGGTATGGGGGTCTCTTTTCTGGCACAGAATGCGGGCAAGAAATCGGTCACACTGAACCTGAAACACCCGCGTGGGGTAGAGATCTTGAAGGCGCTTGTGCGGGGCGCGGATGTGCTGGTGGAAAATTTTCGCCCCGGTGTGATGGAGCGGTTGGGCGTCGGGCCGGATGTGCTGCGCGCGGAAAACCCACGGCTGATCTATTGCGCGATTTCCGGGTTTGGGCAGGATGGGCCATGGGTGGAGCGGCCCGCCTATGACCAGATCGTGCAGGGCGTGTCGGGTGTCATGTCGATCACGGGTGACGCGAACAGCGCGCCGTTGCGGGTGGGATATCCGATTGCCGATACGATCGGCGGGCTGACGGCGGCGATGGCGATTGCGTCTGCCCTGAATGCGCCAGAACGCGGCTGCGTCATCGACGTGTCGATGCTGGAGGCGGTGCTGGCCACGATGGGGTGGGCGGTGTCGAACTACCTGATCGCGGGGGTAGAGCCCGGCGCGCATGGCAACGAAAACACCACCTCCGCCCCCTCGGGCGCGTTTCGCTGCAAGGGTGGGCTGGTGAACATCGCCGCCAACAAGGATGAACAATGGCAGGCGCTGGCGCGGCACTTGGGGCTGGAGGCGTTGCTGGATGATCCTGATTACGCGACGCGCGAAGACCGAAAGCGCAACCGCTATGCGCTGCGCGCGCTGATCGAGGCGCGGCTGGAGGGGAAGCCTGCCAGGGACTGGGCACGAGAGCTGAACGCGCTTGGCGTGCCGGCTGGCGCGGTTTTGTCTGTACCCGAGGCGCTGGCCCACCCGCAGGTGGCCGACCGGGGCTTGGTCGCGTGTTTCAAGGATGTTCCCGGTGTGGATCGCCCTGTGCAGGTCTTGCGTCCGGGGGTGAAACTGGATGGCGCCGCCCCAGAGGTTGAAGCAGGCCCGCCCGCATTGGGCGCGGATTGTGCGGAGGTTTACGGGGAAATCGGGCTGGAGGCAGAGGATCTGCGCCAACTGACCGATGCCGGGGTGATCTAGGCGCGTCCTGGTGCGGCGGATCCGTTGCCAGGGTGTGACTGGGTGTTGTGCATCGGCAGTGGTCTTTGGGACCGGATCCAATGGGCAGATAGCGGGGAGCGGCCCGGCTCAACCTGCCCCTTGATGGCGGAGGCCTCGCCGGGCCGCGCTGCCGCGCGATTGTGGCACCTGAGCCGGGATGGATCACCGGCTGCGCGCGGTGGTTGATCGGTTCGGGATCTGAGTGTTTTTGCCAAGAAGAAGGGCAGGGGCTTTAGGTGGCTTCGGTGTCGATCCAGATGGTGACAGGCCCGTCATTGATGAGGGAGACCTTCATGTCAGCGCCAAACCGGCCGGTTTCGGTGGGAATGCCGAGGCTGGCGAGATGGGCCGCGAAATGCTGGTAGAGCCGGTCGCCGTCTGCGGGGGCTGCGGCGGTGGAAAATCCGGGCCGGTTCCCGCGTGAGGTATCCGCAGCGAGGGTGAACTGACTCACCACCAGAGCGCTACCCTCTATGGCAGCCAGGCTGAGGTTCATCTTTCCGGCGTCGTCCTGGAAGATACGCAGTTTGGAGATCTTGTTGGCGAGTGTTTCGGCCTTTGCCTCTGTATCGCCTTGCATGGCGCAGACGAGGATCAGCAGGCCGCGCCCGGTCTGGCCGACGATCTGTCCGTCGACCTGAACGGAGGCTTCGCTGACGCGTTGAATAAGGGCCCGCATAGTGGAAGTTCCTTTTGTTTCTGCGGGGAGAGTGCGGAAATCTTGACTGAAATCAAGGCGATTTCTGGGGATCTGCGGCAGACTCCTGCCATGACAAGCGCAGCGCTTGTCCAGGATAAAGGAGGATCGCAATGGTTGAAAAATCGCATACGTCCGGCGGATGGCCCTCGGTCTTCGAGCCCTTCCGCACGGTTGGTCGCCACGTGGCAGACTGGTTTGCACCGGCCTCTGAGGCGGCGGTGGATGAGGGCAGTTACCGCGTGGTGGTGGAACTGCCCGGGGTTGCGGACAAGGATATCGACGTGAGCGTCCATGACGGGGTGCTGACGGTGAAGGGCGAGAAAAAGTCGAGCCGGGAGGAAACAGGCGAGACTTGGTATTTCAGCGAACGGCAATACGGGGCGTTTTCGCGCAGTTTCCGACTACCGCCCGATGCCGATGAAGGAGCTGTGAGTGCCGATCTGAAGGATGGGGTGCTGACGGTGACGGTAACGAAATCTACGCCTGCCAGCCCAGAGACCAAGCGGATCGAGGTGCGAAAAGGCTGAGACCGGGCGCGGCGAAGGGGCTTGCAAGCCCCTTGGAACGTCCTTGCAAGGACGTTGGTCGCGCCTAGCCCTGCCAGCGGAGCGTTTCGTTAAGGGCCGCGCGACTGGTGCGAAACCTGTTGGCCGGGTGGCTGTCATCTTCCCGGCCCATGCTTATCACACAGACAATTGTACGGTTCTCAGACAGGTTGAAGAACCGGTGCAGGAAAGGCGCGTAGCTGGCCAGGGCGGCCTGCGGGATCGTGGCAACCCCGCGCGCGGTGGCCGCCAGCGTCAGCGCGGTCAGGAAACCGCCGCAATCAACCAGGCCATATGGTCCGAGCTCCGCCTCGGAGGTCAACACCGCGACGTGCGGCGCGCCGAAGAAGCGGAAGTTTTCCATCATTTGCCGGTGCGAGCCCTCTCGGTCGCCCTTTTCGACCCCCACGGCACCATAAAGTTGCCAGCCACAGATGGAGCGTCGGTCCTTGTAGACACCGGAATAGCGCTCGGGGAACGGGATGTCCGGCGTATGGCTGGCGGTCTTCATCTCTTCGGCCAGCGCCGCGCGCAACCGACCGGTTTCTTCCGCCCCCGTCACCACCAGCTGCCAGGGCTGAGCATTGCACCAGCTGGCAACTTTTTGCGCCTCGGTGACGATCTCTTCGATCACCTCGCGCGGCAGCGGATCTGACAGGAACGCCCGGCAAGAATGCCGGGCGTCCAGGATGCGGGCCAGCACCTCGGCATCGGTCATTGCTGGGACATCATGTAGAGATAGGCCAGACCTGCGGCAACGGCGGCCCCGACGACCACGGCAATAGCGATCTTGATCGCGGACCAGGGCCGTTCACCCTGAACCTTGCCGGTCTGGCCGTTCACCACGAAACGATAACTTTCGCCCTTGTATTTGTAGGCGGCCATCCAGACCGGCAGCAGGATATGCTTGAAGGTGATCTCGGACACATCGGTGTTCACATGGCTGATGCGCTGCCGGTCGCCACCGATATCGGCGTTGATGTCGCGGCGGATCTGCGCGTCCATGATGTCGCGGGCTTCCTCGAACCCCTCCTCTACATCGACCGTGTAGCCTTCGGCCATGAACCCGGCGAGGTAATGAGGCTGGTAGGGTTCAAGTTCGCTCAGGTTCCAGGGCTTGAGATTGTCGGTGTAGCTTTTGGGCAGAGAGCGGGAGCCCAGGATCAAGATATCGTCGAAGAAACGGCTGACACGGCCACGGACATTGGTCCAGCGGATTTTCTGTTCCCGGACCTGGGTGGGTTTGCCATCGCGGGTGACGGTTCTGGTCACATAGTAGATTGTCCCGCGCTGACCCTGGTAGCGGCTGGCGGTTTGGGCGTCATAGGTCCAATAGGGCACGTAGATGCCATCCAGGCTGCGACCCTGACGGGCGTATTCCTTAAGCCCATTGGGCGCAAACCACAGACGTCCCAGCCAATCTGTCATCGCCTTGTGGGCGTCGCGTTCTTCCAGCTTGAAGGGCAGCACCGCCTTGGGCTTGATATGCCGATGTGTGCCCGTGTCGGTGACCACCGGGGTGGCGCAGAACGGGCATTCGGTGGAATGGACGTCCGAGTTGAACTCCACCTGTGCGCCGCAATTGGGGCAGGGGGTAACGCGGATTTCCTCCATTTCGGCAGCATCGAGGCCTGAGCGTAGAGCTGTCTCGAAATCCATCTCGCGGATCTCGGGCAGATCGGCGGTTTCGAAATCCTTTTCGTTGCCGCAATGATCGCAGATCAGCTTGCCCTCCTCGGGGTCAAACCGGAAATCCGAGCCGCATTGATCGCAGGGGAAGCGATGTTCCGAATTGGCGAGGGCGTCGGGGCTGTCCGGCTCGGGCTCTGATCCGGGCGGGGTGGGGGGTAAATCGCTCATGGTTCTCTGAAATCGGTTTATGGTCCTGGCGCATCTTTGAACGCGACAGGACGTAATTCAAGGGAATAAGCCGGTTGAGTCTATCGGCGCGGCCGCAGCATCCGGGTCATCGTGCCGTCCTTCAGGACAAGCTGATGCAGGATCGCCACAACCGCATGGCCAAGCGCCACGATCATCAGCGCATTGCCAAGCAGCTCATGGCCTTCGCCCAGGGCCTCGATGCCGCCGAACCAGGTGATGGCCCCACCAATGGGCGTAAGGATCATCAGCAGATAGAGCAGCCGGTGCCCCCAAAGCGCGGCGGCCTCGGCCATGGCGGAACTGCCCGGCACCGGACCGGGCGCACCTTGCCGGTGGCGTACGATCACGCGGATAAGAACCAGCACGAAGACGGCGAGCCCAAGGATGGCATGTGGGTTGGGCGTCAGGATGCCGCTTTCGATACGGGCTTCCAGCAGGCGGCCCATGCCTTCATGGGTGGCCCATGCAGCAAGGATCAGGATGGCAATCAGCCAGTGAAGCGCAATTTGCAGGCGGGAATAGCCGAGGGGGTGTTCCATGGGGGCTCCGTATTGCGGGATGTCCAATTATGTCACGCGGCAGAAGGCAGGTTCCGTCGTCTCTGCCTTAGGGATTTTCGGCCCCCTGAACATGCGCAACGATGCGAAATTCGACCCGGGCGCCGGGGCGGCGCAGACCGGCAACCTCGACAGCGGTCCAGGCAGGCAGGGGCGTCCCGAGCAGGCGCGTCACAACCGACTGAATGTCGTCAAAATCCTCCGCGATGGCTGTGTGATAACTCGTCAGCTCCACGACGGCCTCGGGGCCAAGCTCGGCGGCATTCAGAACTGTGAGCGCCTTGCCAAGCGCCACCTCTGCCTGTGCGCCCCCGGTTGCGGGCATGGTTCCGTCAGGCAGACCGCCAGTTGCACCGGTCAGAAAAAGAAACTCCCCCGCGCGGATGGCGGGGGAGAAACCGGTTGCTGCGACCGCATCCCTCAGGCTTTCGGGTAACACAGCCTGACGCATCAGGCGCCCGGGGGCGGGGGCGGGGGCATGACGGTGAAGAGCTGCGCGAGCTCTGCCACGTCCTCGGCCTTCTTCCAGCCGTCCTGTCCAGCGGTCCAGACATAGGTTTCGCGCTTGAGCTGCCCGCTGCCGGCCATGCGGCCCAGGTCGGCCTTGGAGAACGGGCCGCTGGTCTGACCGTTTTCGGCCAGATGCCAGACATGTTCCACCGGGGGCGGTGGCGGGGCTGCCGCGGCGGGTTGCTGTTGCTGTGCAGCACCCCAGGGGCCGGGATTCATCGCATTGGCCATCTGGTTCGCCATCGCCATGCCCATGCCAAGGCCCATACCGGCGGCGGCTTCTCCTCCGCCTGGGTTCGACGCAGCGGCGGTCATGGCTTCGGCGGCGGAGAATTGGGTGTATTTGTTCAGATCGCCCACAACCCCCATCGAGGTCCGCTTGTCGAGCGCCGCTTCAACAGCGGGCGGCAGGCTGATGTTCTCGATGTAAAGTTCAGGCAGTTCCAGCCCGTACTGATCGATGGTGCCCGAAATCGCCTCGGCCATCATTCGACCCAGATCGTGGGTGTTGCCCGCCATGTCGAGCACTGGAATGCCAGACGATCCGATCACGCGGGAAAATTCCTGCACGATGATGTTGCGGATCTGCGAGGTGACTTCGTCGGTGGTGAACTCGCCGTCGGTGCCGACGATCTCGGTCATGAAACGGCCCGCGTCCTTTACCTTAACGGTATAGGTGCCATAGGCGCGGATGCGGGTCGGCCCAAATTCCGGGTCGCGCAGCATGATCGGGTTCTTGGTGCCCCATTTGAGATCCGTGAACCGGTTCGTGTTGACGAAATAGATTTCGGATTTGAAGGGCGACTGGAACCCGTGCGACCAATGCTGAATCGTGGTCATGATCGGCATGTTGTTCGTTTCGAGCATGTAGAGGCCCGGCGTGAACACATCGGCCATCTGGCCTTCGTGGATGAAGACCGCTGTCTGGCCCTCGCGCACTGTCAGTTTGGCGCCGTATTTGATTTCGTGGCCATGGCGTTCGAAGCGCCAGACCATCGTATCGCGGGTATCGTCCGTCCAGTGAATGACGTCAATGAACTGGCCGGAGAGGAAATCGAAAATGGACATCTGGTCCTCCTTTGAAAATCAGACCTTGGGGGTCAGCTTGGACCACCAACCAACCCGTCTGCAAGCTCTTGCAGGATCGGGCGGGCCTGATCGGGGGTCATGCCGGGGCGAAGGCGGGGGTTGTAGAGCATACTGAGCAGCATCTCGTCATGGGTGGTCAACAGCGCAAACTCCTCGTCATCGTTGAAGATCGAGGGGCGCGCCGTGGGGCTGTCATTTGGCAGGCCAAGGCCTTGGGCAACTTCCTCATGCACACAGGATCGGCGCTGCAGGTCTGGATGTTCGGTGCGGATAAAGGCGATGGCGGCCACGTAGACATCGGGCGCATCAGCGTTCGAGATCGAATAGACCGCGCAGAATTCGTGACGCGGAAGCGACGTTATCTCGCGGATCGTGCTGTCGCTGATGTTCGGCATGATCTGGCGCAGCAGGGGTTCCGCCGCAACCTGTTCATCCCGATTGAGGTATAGCACATGGAAATTGCCGCCCGATCCCACGGCGCGGATCGAATGGCCTGTAACCCGCGCCAGCCGGTCTGCGTAGCGGGCCAGTTCCGCGCGATCCCGGTCGCGCATATCCTCGGGAATGGATCCCCCGAAATGCGCCTGAAGGCGCACGGGGCGTTCCCACCGGCGCAGGGTGGCGGGGGTTTGCTGTGCCACGAACCGCCCGCCGGAGATGGCATATTCGTTATAAAGCGCGATGCGTTCGAAATTGGCCACCAGATTGCGGGCGACAATCGGCGTATCGGGCCCGCCACCATCGGTGCGCAGCAAGCCCTGGGTCAACAGCCGCTGCTGCACGCCCGCATAGTAACGCGCATAGGCAAGGCTTTCTGCGGAAGGTTCCACCGTCGGCGGCGCGACAATAGGGGTGGAGGGGCGCGAAGCAGGGGGCGGGGTTGCCTCTTCGCAGCCCGACAGCGCCGCCAAAGCGGCCACCATCAGAGCTGGAAACAGGGCCTTGCGCATACGGCCTCGCGCCTCCGGGTCTTGGGTCAGGTCCGCGGCACGGATGTGCCGACATTGTCGCCGGTGCCGTCGCCCCGCGCGGTGGCCGAGGCCAGCGTGTCACGCAGCTCGTGCTCCATCTTGACCATCTCGACCTCTGCTTCGGCACGACGGCGCTTGCCTTCGTCCGCAATTGCGAGGCTTTCCTCGATGGTGGCAATGAGGTCGGCATTGGCCTGCTTGACCGCTTCGATGTCGAACACTCCGCGTTCCATCTCTTCGCGGACCATCTTGTTGGACTCGCGCAGGTTTGCGGCGTTGGACTTCAGCAATTCGTTGGTCAGGTCATTGGCTTCGCGCACCGCCTGAGCGGCCTGCGTCGAGCGTTGAATGGTCAGCGCTTGTGCCAGTTGGGTTTCCCACAACGGCACGGTGTTCACGAGAGTCGAGTTGATCTTCGTGACCAGCGACTTGTCGTTTTCCTGCACCAGACGGATCGAGGGCAGCGACTGCATCGTGACCTGGCGGGTCAGCTTGAGATCATGGACCCGGCGTTCCAGATCGTCGCGCGCGGCGCGCAGATCGCGAAGTTCCTGCGCCTTCATCACCTGCTGGTTTTCCGGCGCGGCGGCCACTTCGGCCTCTTTCGCGGGGATCGTCTCTTCGTCGAGTTCCTTCAGCTTTTCCTCACCGGCGGTGATGTACAGCGCCAGTTCATCATAGAAGGCCAGCGTCTTGTCATAGAGCAGGTCAAGCGACTTGATGTCCTTCATCAACGTATGCTCATGGGCCAGCAATTCGTCGGTGATGCGGTCGATCTGGCCCTGCACGTCTTCATAGCGCGCAAGGAAGTCATGCACGGGCTTGGCTTTGCCAAACAGGCGTTCCCACCAGCTGCGCTTGCGGCCGGGATCCAGTTCATCGACGGAAAACCCGCGGATGGTGCCGACGATTTCTCGCAAGGAGTTGCCCGCCGGGCCCACATCCTTGTTCTTCACCCCGTCCAGCATGGCCTGCGAAATCTGCTGCAGTTCGGCCTGTGCGTTTGACCCGAAGGTGACAATCGAATTGGTGTCGGTCATGTCGAGCTCTGCCATCCGCGTCCGGATTTCCTCGGCGGTTGGGGCGGGCGCGTCGGCGAGCGGCACCAGCTCCGTCGAGGGTTCGGGCAGAACCACGGCGTTTATTTCATCGACAAGCTGCGCGGCAGCTTCGGCCTGTTGGCGGATCGTGTCACTCATGGGTTTTTGTCCTTATGTCTCAATATGCAGATTATCACGGTTCAGGCGGTCCCGCAGCACGTCGATTTCAACGTCGAGATCGCTGCGATCCGTCACCAGCATCCGCTTGGTACGGGCCGCGAAATTGGTTTCGAGGTCATCGAGAAGGGTGACGTAGTAGGCGCGCACGGCCGGGTCGCGGTCCCGGGCGTAGAGATCGGCAAACTTCACCGTCGCGTCACGGGCCCCGGTCAGGTAGACGCCCAGATACTTACGGGCCTGGCTCAGGTCGCGAGGGTCTTCTTCGACCGTGCGGAACATGTCGCGGGCGGTGGCCTGAAACGCTTCGACACGGGTTTCCAGCTGGCGGTCGCCCGCCCGGCGGATCGCGTCGGACATGGCCGCTAGCAGCGCCTCGGCCTCTTCGATCTTGCGGGCAACGCGGTCGGTCTGGAAATGGTCAACCCCTTCCAGCCCTTTGTCTTTCAATGGGTCGAGCCCGAAGGAAAAGAGGTGCAAAGCAGCGGCAAGTGTGCCCACAAGACCGGCATTCAGAACAGTCCATTGACCGCCGAATATCAGCAGACCCACGCCCGCACCGGTCAGAACCGACGCAAAGATTTTGCGGGGGATCGCGGGCCGCCGGGCGACTTTGCGTTCGTTATAGGCGTCTTCCGCCCGTACCCCGTCACGCAAAAGCCACGCGGCCAGAAGCAGCACGGCGCCGCCGGCGAAATCGGTGATCATCTCGGTCACCGGCTGGAAAAAGGCGGTCAGAAAGACCAGTAGCGGCAGGATGAACAAGATGTTGATCCGCGCACCGTATCGCGCCGGGCTGCGGCCGCGAAAGCTGGCCTCGATGGGCCGGGTTTCAGGCGCCTGAATCTCGGTGTTGTCGGGGTCGGGGCTAAACTTACCGCCATAACGCTGTGCCATCTCAGACCGCCCCGAATCCGCCAAAAATCGCCATCACGATGATGACCACGAGCGCCATGAAGGCCACCCCCTGAAGTCCGTTTGAACTCATTTAAGAACCCCTTTCCGCCCAATACGATAAGCACGCGGGGACGTAAAAAAAAGATGTCAGTGCTTGGAATCGTGAACCGGGACAGTTTCCGCCAATGCCCCGCGCGCCCTTTCAGCATCTAGCTTACGCTTATAGCCGGTTTGGATGAACTCGACCACGAACAGTACCACAACCGCGAAATAGAAAGTGGTCTTGGACATCGGGATCAGCGCGTAGCCGAAAATATGGATGCCCATGGTGGGGTCGTGGGTGGCGTGTTCAGCGGCAACGCCCGCCTCGCCGAGCAGCACCACGCCAACGATGAGCAGGATGAACAGGCCCAGAACCTCGTACATGCGGTTTTTCTCGATAAAGGCCGTCACCCCGTCGGCCAGCAGCAACATCGCGAGGCCCGACAACAGGATTGCAGCGGCCAGAACCGGGAAGACATCAGTAATTGCCAGCGCCGACAGGACGGAATCGAAGCTGAAGATCAGGTTCATCAGCACGATCAGCATGACCACCTGAGCGGCAGATTTCCCAGACTTTTCCGCGCCTTCATGGTGCAGGTCATGCATCGACAGAAGGTGCCCGATCTCTTTCACCGCCGTATACATGATGAACACGCCGCCAAAGACGAAGACGCAGGTTGCGAAGTTGACGCCGCCTTCCAGCACGCCGACCCAGTTCATGACGAAGAAGGGTTCTGACAGGCTCTCGATCAGCTGAATCATGGTAAACAGCAGGACAACTCGCAGCGCGACGGCAATGATAATCCCCCAGAAACGCACTGATTTCTGGCTTTCCTCCGGGGCCCGCTGGCTTTCGATCGAGATGTAAAGAAGGTTATCGAAGCCCAGGACCGCCTGCAGGAAGCACAGCATCAGCAGGTTGCCGAGATTTTCGAGGGTCAAAAGGTCAGCCATTTTTTATCGCCTTGATTTGTCGCTTGTTCCGGTCCGCGCCAGGTCTCTGTGCCTGAATAATCGCTTAAGGCGTCGCTTGTCACGCCTTTCACCCCGATCTCTCTTCCCTCTTGCCAAGGCCTGCGCGCTGACGTATCCCAACGCCACCGTGGCGATTTGTTAACCGGATTGCGGGCCACGTTAAACAAGCCGCTAAAGAGGTCGAGCAGCGCCATCCATGGCTCTTGCCCCCGACCGTTCACCCGGTTCGGGGTTTTTTCATGCCTCGGGCCAGCAAAGGACCGTGAATGACTATGGGACCGAAACAGCTTCCCACCGACGCAAAACCCCGCACCCGCGCCGTCCATGGCGGAACCCGCCGCAGCCAGTATGGTGAAGTCAGCGAAGCAATCTTCCTGACGCAAGGCTTCGTTTATGACAGCGCCGAACAGGCCGAGGCGCGGTTCATTGAATCGGGCGATGACGAATTCATCTATGCCCGTTATGGCAACCCAACCGTGCGCATGTTCGAAGAGCGCATTGCCGGGCTGGAGGGCACCGAGGATGCTTTCGCCACGGCCAGCGGTATGGCGGCAGTGAATGGCGCGCTGACCTCGATGCTGCGCGCGGGCGATCACGTGGTGTCGGCCAAGGCGCTGTTCGGCTCGTGTCTCTATATTCTCGAAGAGGTTCTGACGCGTTACGGCGTCGAGGTGACATTCGTGGACGGCACCGACCTGAACGAATGGAAGGCAGCCATCCGGCCCGACACCAAGGCGGTGTTCTTCGAGTCGATGTCGAACCCGACGCTGGAAGTCATCGACATAAAGGGGGTCAGTGAGCTGGCCCATGCGGTCGGTGCCATCGTGGTGGTGGACAACGTCTTTGCCACGCCGGTGCTGCAACGCTCTGGCGACCTTGGGGCCGATGTCATCGTCTATTCCGCCACCAAGCACATCGACGGGCAGGGGCGCTGTCTGGGGGGTGTCATCTGCGGCACCCGCCAATTCATTCGCAAGGTGGTGGAGCCTTACCTGAAGCATACCGGCGGATCGCTGTCGCCCTTCAACGCCTGGGTGATGCTGAAGGCGCTGGAGACGATGGATCTGCGGGTGCGCGCACAGGCCGAAAGCGCGTTCAAAATCGCCAGGGCCCTTCACGGCCAACCCGGCCTGAGCCGTGTTATCCATCCTTTCCTGCCAGATCATCCGCAGCAGAACCTCGCCATTGCGCAGATGGAAGCAGGCGGGACGATGATCTCAATCGAGCTGGAGGGCGGCAAATCGGCGGCGTTCAAGCTGCTCAACGCGTTGCAGGTTTTTGTGATCTCCAACAATCTGGGCGACGCCAAGTCGATCATCACCCATCCCGCGACCACGACCCATCAGCGGTTGACGCCTGAACAGCGTGCAGCCCTGGGGATCTCTGACGGGCTGTTGCGCCTGTCGGTGGGGCTGGAAGATCCGGCAGACCTGATTGCAGATCTTGAACAGGCGCTTAGCGCAGCCCGATGACCGAGATCACCATTCACCGCTTTCGGGCGGGGGAGGGCGACCTGCTTGGGCAGCTCTTCCACCGATCCGTGCACGAAGGTGCCGCGGGGGCCTATGACGCCGCGCAACGCGCAGCGTGGAGTCCGGAGCCGCCAAGTGGCCCGGTGTGGGAGGCCCGGCTGGCGGGCGGACTCACGCTGGTGGCATGGACCGGGCGGGACCCTGTCGGCTTCATGATGCTTATCCCGGAAACCGGCCATCTCGACCTGGCTTTTGTTGCGCCCGAGATGCAGGGGCAAGGGGTGGCGGCAATGCTTTATGGGCTGCTGGAACGCAGCGCGCGGCGGCGGGGTCTGGCGCGGCTGACCACAGATGCCAGCGAATTGGCGCGTGGCTTCTTTCTCAAGCAGGGATGGCAGGACGGGCCGAGGCGGCGAATTGAACGCCACGGCATTGCCTTGCACAATTACCCCATGGCAAAATCGCTGAAACCTGCGTTAGAACGGGCGGCATGAAACCGTTTCTGATCCTGCAACTGCGCCCCGAGGATGAAGCCGCCGACGAAGAGTTCGCCAGCTTTCTTGCCAAGGGCGGGCTATCTGAGGACGAGGTGCACCGCATCCGTCTGGACAAGCGCGACCTTCCCGGCGGCCTGGTGCTGGCCGATTATTCCGGCGTGATCGTGGGCGGCGGCCCCGGATGCGTGTCGGACGCGCCCGAGGACAAGACCCTGCAGGAAGCCAAGATAGAGGCAGAGATATTGGGGCTCATGCCCCGGATCACGGAAGGCGACGTGCCGTTCATGGGATGTTGCTATGGGCTTGGCATTCTGGCCCATCATCTTGGCGGCGAGGTCAGCAAGGCGCGCTATGGCGAGGCCATCGGCGGGGTCGATTGCACCCTCTCGGACGAAGGCGCCGCCGATCCGCTGTTCGAAGGGCTTCCGCGGACCTTCCGCGCCCTTGTGGGCCACAAGGAAGCCGTGCAGGACCTGCCCCCCGGCGCGGTGCATCTTGCCGCCGCCGACAGCTGCCCCTTTCAGATGATCCGCCACGGGAAGAACGTCTATGCCACCCAGTTTCATCCGGAGGCGGACGGGCAAAGCTTCGCCACCCGGATCCGCATCTACCGCAACAAGGGCTATTTCCACCCCGAGGAGGCCGACAGCCTGACCGAGGCGTGTTTGGCCGAAGAGATCACCGTGCCGGAACAGGTGCTGCGAAACTTCGTCAAACGCTATCGCGCAGGTTGAGCGAAGCGCGGGGAAAGCTCTTCGAAGAGCTTTCACAATTTTCTTCGAAGAAAATTCCAGCGCCCCGGAGGAAGCTGTCGCCGGATTGCCGCCGTTTCGCGCTCCTGTGCCGTTTTGAACTGGTCCCGCGGCGCCAGGCCGGTCTATCTCTCGCAACGGAAAACTTGGAATAGGGGGGCGGCTGGCCCATATTGTCAGTCTCCAGACCCCGGGAAGGCCCGTGCCATGAACCTGCATCTCAACGATCTTGCCACAGCGCCTGACAGCGATGAGGCCCGCAAAGCACTGGATACCCTGCGTGCCTGGGCGGCCACGGCATCGGCTGAGGAGCTGGCCGCGCTTGACCCATCCGTCGCGGGCCTGTTGCGCAATGCCCCTGTCTATCCCGATTTCAGCCGCGATTACCCTCAGGATTTTACTGTCGATGCCGAGTACAAGGACAGCCTTCCAGACCTACAAAACGGTCCTGCCTCGCTGATCAAGGGCCAGAAACGGGTGATCCAGCATGTGGGCATTTCCAATTTCCGCCTGCCGATCCGCTACCACACCCGCGACGATGGCGACCTGACGCTGGAAACCTCGGTCACGGGGACGGTCAGCCTGGAGGCGGAGAAGAAGGGCATCAACATGTCCCGGATCATGCGCAGCTTTTACAATCACGCTGAGCGGACCTTCAGTTTCGAGGTGATGGAAGCCGCACTTGATGCCTACAAGACCGATCTCGACAGTTTCGATGCCCGTATCCAGATGCGCTTTTCCTTCCCGATGAAGATCGAAAGCCTGCGCTCGGGCCTGACCGGGTACCAGTATTACGACATCGCGCTGGAACTGGTGGAACAGGGCGGCACCCGTAAGAAAATCCTGCATCTGGACTATGTCTACAGTTCCACCTGTCCTTGCTCTCTGGAGCTCAGCGAACATGCGCGTGAGTTTCGCAATCAACTGGCAACGCCCCATTCGCAGAGGTCCGTTGCGCGGATTTCCATCGAGGTGCCCTTTGGGGGGGAGTGCCTTTGGTTCGAAGACCTGATCGAGCTGGCCCGCAACGCGGTGCCGACGGAAACCCAGGTTATGGTCAAGCGCGAGGATGAACAGGCTTTTGCCGAACTGAACGCGGCAAACCCCATTTTCGTCGAGGATGCGGCGCGACTGTTTGCACAGGCCCTGCACGATGAACCCCGGATTGGCGATTTTCGTATCGTCGCCAGCCATCAGGAAAGCCTGCACAGTCATGATGCTGTCAGCGTTCTGACAGAGGGTGAGACCTTTGCAGCCACGAGCCTCGACCCAAAGCTGTTCACGACCCTGTTTCACATCGGCTGAGCCCTGTCCCTGGTGCAAGTCGGGGTTTCCGGATCGGCATTGGGCAAACGGGTCAGTATGCCATACCTTTTGGGCAAGGGAGGACACCGACCTTTTGCCAAAATAAAGGGGTTTCCCAATGGCTTCGATTGATATGTCTCTGGCAGCACCCGCATCACAGGGCGTTTTCGCCCGGATCATCGCGCGCCTTGTTCAGGCATCCACCGAATATAGCGTGGCGCTGTCGCGCGTCGATCAGGTTACGCGGTTGAACGCAATGACCGACGAAGAACTGGCCCAGATGCAGCTGCGGCGCGAAGACATCCCGCGCTATGTTTTCCGCGATATCCTTTACATCTGACGGCCCCTCACAAATCGGCCCGTGCATGGCAACACCGGTTGACACTGCGCGCGGGCCGGGCCAACGCTGCGGCCCATGTATGACCTGAGGCCCGTTGGATATGTGATCGGATTGCTCGTCCTGGTGCTGGGGCTGACCATGCTGGTGCCCCTCGGAGTCGATTTGTATTACGACAACGGGGAGTGGCAGGTCTTCTTGGAGAGCGCGATCCTGACCGTTCTGCCGGGGGGGCTGCTGGCTCTGGCCTCGGCCAATGGGGTCACCAAGCGGCTTTCGATCCAGCAAACCTTCCTTTTGACCACGGGCGTTTGGATGGCACTGCCTGTGTTTGGGGCCCTGCCGTTTGTGCTGGGGGCGACCAATGCCAGCTTTGTCGATGCGCTGTTCGAAGCCATGTCAGGGCTGACAACCACGGGATCGACCGTCTTCATCCGCCTGGAATTGCTGCCTGAGGGGCTGTTGTTCTGGCGGGGTATGCTGCAATGGTTCGGCGGTGTGGGCATTATCGTCGTGGCCATGGTGTTCCTGCCGGAGCTGCGCGTTGGCGGAATGCAGATCTTCAAGTCCGAAGCCTTCGAGACGATGGGCAAAATCCTGCCGCGTGCGGCGGAAATCGCGCAACAAATCTCGGTGATCTATGTGGGTCTGACGCTCGTTTGTGCCCTGACCTACGTGGCGCTTGGGATGCCGACATTCGAGGCCATCGTCCATTCCATGACAACGGTATCCACCGGCGGGTTCTCCACCTCAGATGCGTCTTTCGGGGCGTTTCAGGGACCGATGGAATATGCTGCGTCCGTCTTCATGCTTCTCGCCAGCCTGCCCTTCGTGCGCTACGTGCAGATCCTTGCAGGCAGTGCCCGCCCACTTTGGCTTGATACACAGGTCCGGGCCTATCTGACGACGATCCTGATTCTGACGATCTTCTTCGCGGTGTACCGGCTGGTCGTGAATGGCGACCACTTGGAGCACGGGTTCCGCGAGGCGATCTTCAATGTGACATCGATCATCTCGGGCACCGGATATGCCAGCGTCGATTACCAGGAATGGGGGGCCATTGCTGTCGTTGTGTTCTTCTTCATTGGCCTGATCGGCGGCTGTGCAGGCTCGACCGCCTGTTCGATCAAGATCTTCCGGTATCAGTTGTTGATGGCGTCAATCTCGACCCAGTTGCGCAGACTTTATGCCCCGCATGGCATTTTTGAGCCGCGCTATGAGGGCCGCAAGGTGAGCGAAGAGGTTCTGTCCTCGGTCATGGCTTTCTTCGTGATGTTCTTCGTCAGCCTGGGGGTCGTCTCGATGCTGCTGGCGCTGACCGGGCTGGACTTTGTGACATCCGTTTCCGGCGCGGCCACGGCTCTGGCAAATATCGGGCCGGGACTGGGGGCCGAGATCGGACCGGCTGGGACCTTCACCAACCTAAATGACACGGCCAAATGGATCCTGACCGTCTCGATGCTGGTTGGACGCCTGGAGCTGATGGCGGTCTTTGTTCTGTTCACCACTCAGTTCTGGCGGGGATAGGCGACGCCAGAAAAGGAACAGCGATATGCGGCGTATCGGTGCACTAATCTTCCCCGGCTTTGAGCTGTTGGATCTGTTCGGCCCGATGGAGATGTTCGGGATGCTTACGGATGAGTATTCACTGGAGTTGATCGCCGAAACCGCGGGTCCGATACGGGGCAATCCGGGGCTGGACACGGTGGCCAGTCGTGCGCTGGAGGATGCCGGAGACTACGATCTCCTCTTCGTGCCGGGCGGGCCGGGAACGCGGGCATTGGTGGATCATGCGCCGGTGCTGGACTGGCTGGCAGAGCAGGGCAGCCGGGCGGAATATGTTCTCAGCGTGTGTACCGGCAGCGCCTTGCTGGCGCGGGCAGGGCTTCTTGATGGATGCAAGGCGACCACCAATAAAGCGGCCTTTGCCTGGGTCGCTTCACAAGGACCGCAGGTCAATTGGGTCAAGCAGGCAAGATGGGTGGAGGACGGGAAATTCCTGACCTCCTCGGGGGTGTCGGCGGGCATGGACATGACCCTTGCCGCCATTGCGCTGATGCACGGGCGGGCGCTGGCCGAAGAGGTGGCGGTGAGCTGTGAATACACCTGGCACGATGACAGCACGGCCGATCCGTTCGCGGCCCTGCATGGATTGGCCTGACAGGTTGGACCCAGACATGAAAAGGGCGGCCAGATGGGGCCGCCCTTTAAGTTTATGAAAGCTTGGGGATCAGTTCCAGCAGGTCACCAGAACCGCCAGATCGCTGCCATAACGGGCCAGAGCGTTGCGGGTCATGGGATCGGCCTGCACGGGGGCGGCGTTGACGGTGACGCCTGCCCCGCCAAGGAATTCCGCCATCCGATCACCGCGCAGGGCAAAGCTGACGCCTTCGGGCAGGGCGCGGCCGGTGTCCGGCTCGGGAAGAACCATGCCGATAACGGCTCCGGTGGCGTCCAGAACCGGGGCACCGGCCTCGGATGGTTCGATCGACATCTCGAGGCGGGCCATCGTGTCCTCGCCGTTGAGCCCCTGCATATCGGCCAGCGTGCCGAAATTCATCGACGCCGCGCCAAGTGCGCCTTCATAGGGGTAGCCAGCCACCGCCACATCGGTGCGGATGCGCGCGGGAATGGTCGGGAAACCGGCATAGATCGACGGGGCCAGCGATTGCGTCGGGCGCAGAACGGCCAGCCCAAGCGCTGGGTCGGAATGGGCGACAGTCATCTCGTAGCGGTCATTGACCAGCACGCGGGTGCAGGACGCCACAGCCTCGGCAGTGGTCAGCACGGTGCCGGTGTTGTCGAGGTAGAAGCCACTGCGCGCCCGGTCGGGCTGACGCACTTCCAGCCCGGCCATCAGGTCCACGCCCTGTTCCATGCCAGGATCAACCGCGCCGGGGTCGAGCGTGCCGCCATAGGTGGAGAAACTGTCTTCCATCATGTCCAGAACACGGGTCATCTGCTGATCCCGCTCGGGCGTCCAGATCAGCGTGAAGCCCTTGATCTGGCCATCTTCCAGCCGTGCAACGGTATGGCTGCGCAGGGTGTCCGACTGACCGGTCAGCACGAAGCTGTTGGACCGGCGGTTGCGCTCGCCTTCCAGTGGCACGATCTCCAGCGTCTGCATGATCTCGTAGAGACCGCCAAGCGTGGCTTCGCTGCCTTCCTGGCTGATCAGCAGAACCTGAACGCCGGAATCACCGACGGAATCGAACTGGGCGAACGGAAACTCGTAGCGGGTGAACTCGACAATTGCCAAAGGCAGGTCGATCTCGATTCCCGCCCGTTCATCACGCACGGTCTGCATTCCAAGCGCATCGAGCTCACCCTGATAGGCGGCCAGCAATTGCGCCCGCTGGCGGGTGGTCAGGACGCCGGTTTCTTCATAGCCCTGCGCCGCTTGCCAGGCGGACATGGCGCCGCGGGTGCCGGGGCCGAAGGCGCCGTCGATGCCGGAATTGTAGAAGCCGAACCATTGCATTGCGATTTGCAGCGCCTCGCGGCCTGCCTGATCGAGCTGCGCCTCGCTTTGCCGGGCTTCGGCCACGGTTTCCTCTGGGATCACCGGTTCAGCAGGCTGCTGGGTCTCGCCGATGACCGGTGCATCGGTCACCGTACCAGGGGTCAAGGTATTGGCGCCAATGGGGAAAAACTGCTGCTGGTAGATATCGACCTCGGACAGATAGCTGTCCTGAGGGATCGCGCCTTGGGCGCGCAACTGGTTCAAAACCGTTGCGCCTTCGGCAGGCGTGTAGGGCCCAAGCGCGATGGCGTACCAGCCGGTGCGCAGCCGGTAGCCATTCACCGCCGGCAGTAGCCTAGAATAGGCACGAACCCGGCCCTCGGCAGTTGCCAGATCCGGATGAGCCTCCACCTGGACCCAAACGCGGTCCTGTGCCTGGGCGTCATTGGCCCCGAATACGGCCGTACCCAGAATAATCAAAAGACACAAAACAATCCGGCGTGCTGCCATCCTCTTTCTCCTAACCCCATGTTTCCTGCGGGCTTCGCCCGTTCACGATCGGCGGCAACCTATCAGACACACCAGCCGATGCACCAGAAATATGCGTGATCGGCCAATTGACCATGGCGGGGGGGACCACTATCACACCCCTGCCTTGCAACACCGGGAAATGACATGGCCGAGAAAAGCACGCCGCCGCGCAGTTTTCAGGAAATCATCCTGAGGCTCCAGTCCTACTGGGCCACGAAAGGCTGTGCGATCATGCAGCCCTACGACATGGAGGTCGGCGCCGGTACCTTCCATCCGGCCACCACATTGCGCAGCCTTGGCTCTCAGCCATGGGCCGCCGCTTATGTGCAGCCCTCTCGCCGCCCCACCGACGGGCGTTATGGCGAAAACCCCAACCGGTTGCAGCATTATTATCAATACCAGGTGCTGATCAAACCCAGCCCGCCCGATCTGCAAGCGCTGTATCTGGGGTCGCTGGAGGCCATCGGCATCGACATGGACCTGCACGACGTGCGCTTCGTGGAAGACGACTGGGAAAGCCCGACGCTTGGCGCGTGGGGCCTGGGATGGGAGGTCTGGTGCGACGGTATGGAAGTCAGCCAGTTCACCTATTTCCAGCAGGTCGGCGGCCATGACTGCAAGCCGGTCTCGGGCGAGCTCACCTACGGTTTGGAACGGCTGGCGATTTATATCCTCGGTGTCGATCATGTCATGGACATGCCCTTCAACGATCCCGACGCGCCGATCCCGCTGACATATGGAGACGTGTTCCGCCAGACGGAGGAGGAATACAGCCGCTTCAATTTCGACACGGCGGAAACCGAGATTCTGCTGCGCCACTTTGAAGATGCCGAGGCCGAGTGCGAGGCGATCCTGAGCCATCCGCATGACGACCCCAAGACCGGCAAACGCATCATCATGGCGCATCCCGCCTACGACCAGTGCATCAAGGCCAGCCATCTGTTCAACCTGCTCGACGCGCGCGGGGTGATCTCTGTCACCGAACGTCAGGCCTATATCGGTCGCGTCCGGGCGCTGGCCAAGAAATGCGCCGATGCCTTCGTTCAGACCGGGGCAGGCGGCTGGGTGAACGCGGATGGGTGACTATCCCGAAATTTCCAGCGTTCGACGTGCGAAGTACAATCTTCTGAGATTTCTTCCGGGACGATACGGGCGTCGCTATCAGGCCAAGCACGAGGAGGTCTTTCTTCATGCTGAGCTGCGGAAGCGTCAGGCCGGGCTTGCGGCTGAATTCGATGCTGCGCTGGAGAAATCCAAAGGAAAGATCGCGATTGATCTTGGGGCAAACCTTGGCGTGTTCACGTCCAAGATGGCTGCTCACGCGTCCAAGGTGTTCGCGTTCGAACCCGACCCATGGACTTGCGAGCTCTTGCGGAAGAACGTTGAAGGCTTGGCAAATGTCGAAGTCATCGAGGCCGCAGCAGGGGACGGAGAAGGTGTTCTGCCGCTCTATCGCCATGTCGGGTACGCAAAGAACCCGGAGGGGTTGTCGCAAAGCAGTTCGATCCTGGCAGAGAACCGTGATATCGACCCCCAAGAGGCGTCAGCTCAGGTCAGAGTGATCGACTTTGTCGACTTCCTTCGATCCTGCAACGGGCAGGTTGGCGTATTGAAGATCGATATCGAAGGCGGTGAACTGGCGCTTCTAAAAGCGTTGCTCGACAGCGACGTTCTGGAACGGATCGACTACATCTTCTGTGAAACGCATGAACGGCTTATGCCCGCTGCAGCTGATGATTTTGCCGCCTTGCGTCGCAAAGCAGCAGGCATCGAACACCCTAAAATCAACCTGGATTGGTTCTGACACATGATGGGGAGAATTCTTGTGTCCGCGATCGTTCTGACCGCCGCCGCCGCCGGCGCCCTTTTGTGGTGGACCGAAACGCGCGCCTATTATGAGCCGATCAGCATGGAGGCGGTGACGATCAGCGCCACGACCTTCGACGGTGTGGTCGACCCGCTGCCGATCGCCGATTTCGAGGGCATCGACGCCGACACCTCGCCCCTGCGCTTCCGGGCCTGTTTCACTACGCCCCTGTCGCTGGCCCTGATGACCGAGACCTACCAGCCCTATGACGGTGCCACGCCGCTCAACACGCCGGGCTGGTTCGACTGCTACGATGCGGGCACCCTGACCCGCGCGCTGGAAGCGGGCACCGGTCTGGCCTTCCTGGGTGAACACAACATCGTCTACGGCATCGATCAGATCGTGATGATCACCGAAGACGGCCACGGCTATGCCTGGCACCAACTGAACCATTGCGGGGAAGCGGCCTATAGTGGCGATCCCGTCCCCGAAGACTGCCCGCCCGCGCCCGAGAGGAACTGACATGCCCGATCTTCTGCTGGAACTGTTCAGTGAGGAAATCCCCGCGCGGATGCAGACCCGCGCCGCGGAAGACCTTAAGAAACTGGTCACCGACGCGCTGGTCGAGGCCGGGCTGACCTATGCCGGGGCCGGGGCGTTTTCGACCCCGCGCCGTCTGGTGCTGGCACTGGAGGGGCTGACCGCGGAAAGCCCCGACGTGACAGAGGAACGCAAAGGCCCGCGCACCGATGCGCCTGAAAAAGCGTTGGAAGGCTTTCTGCGCGCCACCGGTCTGACCAAGGACCAGTTGGAGGTGCGCGACGACAAGAAGGGCCAGACATATTTCGCCAAGATCGTGAAGCCCGGCCGCTCGGCAGAGGATATCCTGGCCGAGGTCATCCCCGCCACGATCCGCAATTTCCCCTGGCCCAAATCGATGCGCTGGGGTGCCGGGCCGCTCAGATGGGTGCGCCCGCTGCATTCGATCCTGTGTATCCTGTCGGATGAAAATGGCGCCCGCGTCGTGCCGCTTGATGTGGACGGCATGGCCGCTGGCAACACGACCGAGGGCCATCGTTTCATGGCTCCGGGCCGGTTTGCCGTGACCTCGTTCGATGACTATGCTGCCAAACTGAAAAAGGCGTATGTCGTGCTGTCCGCCGAAGAACGGGCCGAGCATATCTGGCACGACGCCACCAACATGGCCTTTGCCGCCGGGTTGGAGGTCGTGGAAGACAAGGGCCTGTTGGCAGAGGTTGCCGGGCTGGTGGAATGGCCGGTGGTCCTGATGGGTCCGATTGGCGAGGAATTCCTGTCGCTGCCGCCCGAGGTGCTTCAGACCTCCATGCGGGAACATCAAAAGTTCTTCTCGGTCAAAAACCCTACGACGGGCCGGATCGAGCGTTTCATCACCGTGGCCAACCGCGAAACCACCGATCATGGCGCGACCATATTGGCGGGCAATGGCAAGGTGCTGTCGGCGCGGCTGTCGGATGCGAAATTCTTCTGGGAAAACGATCTGCGCGTGGCCAAATCGGACATGTCCACCTGGACCCGCAGCCTGGAAAACGTGACCTTCCACAACAAGCTTGGGACGCAAGCTGCCCGGATCGACCGCATCGCAGCGCTGGCACGCGACCTGGCCCCGGTCGTGGGGGCCGACCCCGATCAGGCGGAGACGGCGGCACGGATCGCCAAGGCGGATCTCTCGTCCGAGATGGTCTTCGAATTCCCGGAGCTTCAGGGCCTGATGGGCCGTTACTATGCCGAGGCGGCCGGTTACCCGGCGCAGGTCGCTGCCGCCGCACAGGATCACTATTCGCCCCTCGGCCCGTCCGACGATGTGCCGACCGCGCCCATTTCGGTTGCCGTGGCGCTTGCAGACAAGCTGGATACGCTGACGGGCTTCTGGGCGATTGATGAGAAACCTACGGGCTCCAAGGACCCTTATGCGCTGCGGCGCGCAGCCCTGGGGGTGATCCGGCTGGTCCTGACAAACGGGCTGCGCCTCGATCTCGACCGGTTTTTTGATGCGCAGCTGGTTCGGGTCGAAGCTGCGGTCAATATCAGCCTTGGCGATCCCGCGCTGTCGGAGCTTTTGCAGGAAATAGCAGAACATGGCGTCTTCGGAGCGGCCTTTCATGCGGTGAAGGAACGTCTGGACGATTTGCACGATGATTTCCTTGCGCTGGAAAACAAGGTGCCGGATGCCTCCGACGACCTTCTGCGCTTCACCCATGACCGGCTTAAGGTCCATCTGCGCGATCAGGGCATCCGCCATGACGTGATTGACGCCTGCCTTGCCCTGCCGGGCAGCGATGATCTGGCGCGGCTTGTCAAACGAGCAGAGGCGCTGGCGGCGTTCCTCGCATCTGATGACGGCGAAAACCTCGTTCAGGGGTACAAGCGCGCCGCCAATATCCTTGCTCAGGCAGAGGCAAAGGACGGGGTGGAATACCGCTACGGAGCCGACGTGAAATTCGCCGAAACCGAAGAGGAAAAGGCGCTCTTTGCGGCGCTTTCCGAAGCAGAGGCTGCCGTTTCCCCGGCGCTTGAGGCCGATGATTTCCCCGCCGCCATGTCCGCCCTGGCCGGTCTTCGTGCGCCTATCGACGCGTTTTTCGAGGCGGTACAGGTGAACGCCGACAACGCCGTTCTGCGACGCAACCGTCTGAACCTGCTGCACGAGATCACCGCCAGCTGCGCCAAGATTGCGGACCTGTCCCGGATCGAGGGCTGATCGCTCTTTCCGTCTGGCTCAAGTACCGAGGATTTGGGACCCAAAAGAGCCAATGCTCTTGAAAAGAGCATTTGGGCCGGATCGCTGCCACGGGCACCGATCCGAACCTCCCCTCTCTGGATCGCGGCCTGCAGGGCCGCGCGGGTCGACGTGCCGAAGGCACGGCGAAAATCCGGGGCCAACAAACGCCGCACTGGACCCGGCGCGATTCCTCTGTATGGTCGCGACAACCTGTTTTTCTGCAAGTGCGAAGAAAATGCCCGACCGCCCGGATATCGTCCAGATCACGCCGACCGCGCCGATTGCCAAGGATATGCATGGCAACCGCGCCAAATGTCTGCAACGCCTGTTGCGGCTTGATCTGCCTGTGCCGCTTTCCGTGGCCCTGTCATTTGACATCGTGCGCCGGCTGGCACAGGGCTATGTCCCTGACATGGGTGCTTTGGCTGCGATTTTTGCCGAGGGTGATCTGCTCTCCGTCCGGTCCTCCAGCGAGGCGCCCGATTGGGGCGGGCCGGGGACGGTGCTCAATATCGGCATGAATGATGCCATCGCCGCGCGCATCGCTGAAGAGCATGGCCAATCTGCGGCTGACCAGCTCTATTTGTCCTTCATTCGTGCCTATGCGGTCGATGTTCTGCGTCTTGATGAAGACCTCTTCGCCGACCCAATCACCCCACGCATCGCGCTCAACCATTTCGAAGACGAGATGGAGGAGCCCTTCCCTCAGGATGTTGAAACGCAGCTGACCGAGGTCCTGCGTTCGATGGCGCGCGCGTGGGAGGGCACCTCGGCCCGCCTTCTGCGTCAGGCCAAGGGCGCACCGGCCGATGCGGGGTTGGGTCTTGTCGTGCAGCGCATGGCACTTTCCATCGGCAAGGAAGAGACCGGCGCGGGTGTTCTTCAGTTTGTGTCCACCGATACCGGAGAACCGCAGATCACCGGCCGCTACCTTCCCCAAAGCCAGGGGCGCGCGGCGCTGAGCGAGGCGGATGCCCAGTTCATTGAAACCGATGCGCGCGGCACAGCGTTGGGGGATCGTTGCCCCGACCAGGTTGCGGCGCTGCGCGATGCGGGTCATCTGATCCGCACGCGCCTTCGTGACGAAATGCAGATCGAGTTCACCCTGATGGAGGGAAAGCTCGCTATTCTGGATGCCGTGCGGGTGCCGCGGTCTGCGCGGGCCGATGTGCGCATCGCCGTCGATCTGGCCGAGGACGGGATTATTTCCCGCAACGAGGCACTCCTGCGCATCGCACCGTTTACGCTGAACCAGATGATGCACCGGCAGCTTGACCCAGAGGCGCATGGTGACGTGCTGACCCGTGGCATTGCGGCGGCCCCCGGCGCGGCCTCCGGCAAGATCGTGTTCTCTGCTGCTGCCGCGCAGGCCGCCAATGCGCAAAACGAACCCTGTATCCTCGTGCGACGCGAAACCAGCCCCGAGGATATTCGCGGTATGCATGCAGCCGAGGGTATCTTGACTGAACGCGGCGGCATGACCAGCCACGCGGCGGTGATTGCCCGTGGCCTTGGTGTGCCCTGCGTCTCCGGCGCCACAGACCTGCAACTGGACCACCGCAAGAAGACCCTGACAGTGCCGGGCCGCAAGGTCTTTCACGAGGGCGATATCATCACGATCGACGGCAGTTCCGGTCAGGTTCTGGTCGGGGCGGTGCAGATGATTGAGCCCGATATGGGAGGCGCGTTCGCCACGTTGCTGAAATGGGCCGATGACGCGCGCGATATCGGCATTCGCGCGAATGCCGACACACCCGAGGACGCGCGGCTTGCGCAGACTTTCGGTGTTGATGGCATCGGTCTGTGCCGGACCGAGCATATGTTCTTCGACCCGATCCGTCTGACCGTGATGCGCGAGATGATCTTCACCGAGGATCCCGCCGACCGAAAAGCGGCGCTGGAACGGTTGCTGCCCATGCAGCGGGGTGATTTCATAGAACTGTTCAAGCTGATGCAGGGCCAGCCCGTCTGCATCCGGCTGTTTGACCCGCCCTTGCATGAATTTCTGCCTGGCGACCGTGATGGCATCCGCGCGCTGGCCGAGGCGCTGGACCTTCCTGTCAGCCGGGTTGCTGCACGGATCGAGAATCTTCAGGAGTTCAACCCGATGCTGGGGATGCGGGGTGTGCGGCTTGGCATCACGGTGCCGGGCATCTACGAGATGCAAGCCCGCGCCATTTTCGAGGCGACGGTTGCGGCGTCAGAGGGCGGGGATCCGGTCGTGCCGGAAATCATGATCCCGCTGGTCAGCGCCAAGCGCGAGGTGGAGCTGATCAAGGACCGCGTCGATGCGGTCGCGGCTGCCGTGCGCAATGAAACGGGCGTGAACTTCACCTATCGGCTTGGCGTCATGGTGGAAACGCCGCGCGCCGCCCTGCGCGCCGGAGAGATCGCTGAACATGCCGCCTTCCTGTCCTTCGGTACCAACGACCTGACACAGATGACTTATGGCCTGTCGCGCGACGATGCGGGGCGGTTCATGTCGGCCTATGTCAATCAGGGCGTCTACCCCGAGGATCCATTCCAGCGGCTTGACCGTGACGGGGTAGGCGAATTGCTGCTGCTCGGATCAGCCCGTGGCCGAGCCGCGCGGCCCGGCATCACCCTGTCTATTTGTGGTGAACATGGCGGCGATCCCGACTCGATTGCCTTCAGCCGATCTGCCGGATTCGACTATGTCTCCTGCTCACCCTTCCGGGTGCCGGTCGCCAAACTTGCGGCAGCTCAACTGTCCATTTCTGACATATAATCGGCGCGATTCCAGTCCATTACAGCATGACGTTGAATGATTCTCTGCACTCTGACATCTATCCGTTGGGGTGTTGTTAAGGGAATGTCACTAGATTGTGCTCTGGTTTGGTCGATTGGCGGCCTTTCCGGTAACAGTATGAGGTCGAAGCAGAGCCGGGAAACACCGGTCAATGGGGGATGCCCAGAATGGGACAGCCAAAGATCATGCGTGCCTTCCGGGCCGCTACCGCCGCACTGATGTTCACCGCCGGTCTGGCGCAGGCCGATGTGGTGGCGTCTACGTCTACCGACCCGACACATACGCTCGGATCGCTGTTCACGTCTGTGATGGGACAGGAACATAGCGGGATGCGGGCTGTCAGCCCTTTGCGCCTGTCGGCGCTTGGGTCGCCCTATACGGGGCAGGGGCTGGATCACACCAGTGGCGTGGCACCCTATTCAGCAGCAGAACTTGATGCCATGGGCCGCGCCCGTGGTGGTCGGCAATGGCAATGCCTGACCGAAGCGCTCTATTTCGAGGCGCGCGGCGAAAGTGTCGAGGGCCAGTTCGCAGTGGCAGAGGTCATCCTGAACCGCGTCGATCATGCCAACTATCCCGACACGGTCTGCGGTGTCGTTAACCAGGGCACCGGGCGACGTTGGGCTTGCCAGTTCACCTATACCTGCGATGGGCGTCCCGAAACCGTGACCGATCACGCGATTCACGAACGCCTTGGCCGCATTGCGCGCATCATGCTCGACGGCGGTCCCCGTAATCTGACCGGAGGGGCCACCCATTACCACGCCAACTGGGTCAACCCGTCCTGGGCGCAGGACTTCCCCCAGACTGCCGAAATCGGTGTGCACCTGTTCTATCTCGGCCGCTGACCCAGGTCGTATTCCCGGCCAACAGTGACGCCTCAGGCCCGTGCATCCCGCGCGCTTGCCTGTTAGAAGGGCGCGACTGTCCTGACCGGCCCCGGAGGCCAAGCCCATGTCCGACGAAACCCGCCTCGCCTTCGCGCATCCGTCCGAGCGCGCCAAGGCCACTGCCGGAAATGACCCGCTCGACCGGATCAGCCTTGCCGATCATGAACGAGAGGTCGAGATCGGCGCCTTTCAGCAGGAACGCGGGTTGTTGCAGCGGGTGCGCTTCAATGTGGTGGTCGAAGTGCGCTCCGCCGCAGATCCCGATGCCGACGATGTCGACCGGATCCTGTCCTATGACACGATTTCCGAGGCCATCGACCACGAATTGCAGGCCGAGCGGCTGAATTTGCTCGAAACGCTCGCCGCCCGCATTGCCGAGCGCATCCTGGCCCATCCCCTGGCCGCGCGCTGCTTCGTCCGGATCGAGAAACTTGACCGAGGGCCTTTCGCGCTTGGGGTGGAAATCGTGCGCAGCGCCCCGGAGCGCCCCCGCCTGTCGCTTCTAAAGGACGGGGCCCCGCATCCGTTGGTGGTGTACCTGTCAAACGAGGCCATTGCGCGGCCCGACCTGGCGGCGCTGCTGGACCGGCTGGAGGATGAGGGCAAGCCGGTTATTCTCTGCGTGGGCCGCCCCGATACGGCGGTGCCTGTCGCGGATCACGCCATGCCTCAGCGACGCATTGACCTGTTGGCCATCGAACAGAACGCCTGGATTTTGGCCAGCCATGATGACCGTTGTGTCGTTGTTGACAGCCGGACAGAGCTGGACTGGGCGATGAAACACGGGCGGATTTCGGTCTGGGCCCCCTCCAAACTTGTGCTGGACAGCGTCGATGGCCCCGAAACCTCGGTCCGTTCGGGTGAGGCGCTGGCACTTTGGCTGGCCGAAAGCTTCGAGGCGGAGGGGATGCTGTTCTTCGGCGGCACTGCGCCCAAGTCAGATATTGCCCTGACTGTGCTGGACCCGAAGGCCATGCCCGCGCTCTGAGCCTTGCCCGACAAGGCCCTTGGCGCTATCCGGTCTGCCAACCCTTCAGAGGCCCAGATGACCTTATACTATCGCCCGATCGCCCAGACAGACCCGGCCCGTCCTGCTGCTGCCTTGCCGCTCGCGGGCACTTGGGCCTGGTTCACCCATGTGGAGGAACTGACACGAGGCCGCGCGCCGCGCGTGATCCCGGCCGATGCTGTGCCGTCTGGCGTGCTTGCCCGCCTGACCGCCACGCGCGCGCCGATTGCGGGCCTGTCGCTGGACGTTCCCCGCATCATGGGCATCCTGAACCTGACGCCAGACAGCTTTTCCGATGGTGGAGAGTTCAACACCCCCGCCGCCGCCATGGCACAAGTGTCTAGGATGCTGGACGAGGGGGCGGATATCCTCGACCTTGGCGGCGAAAGCACCCGCCCCGGTGCGCAGGAAGTGCCGATAGACGAAGAAATCGCCCGCACCGCTCCGGTGATCGAGGCCATCCGCGCGGCGGGAATTGACACGCCCATGTCCATCGACACCCGCAAGGCCCCGGTTGCCAAAGCCGCCCTTGCTGCGGGTGCGCAGCTGATCAACGATGTCTCCGCCTTTGCCTTCGACCCCAACATGCAGGGCCTGGCCGCCGAAACCGGTGCGCCCGTCTGCCTGATGCACGCACAGGGCCTGCCCGAAACAATGCAGGACAATCCTGATTACGCGGATGCGTTGCTCGATGTTTATGACAGCCTTGAAACATCCGTCGCCGCAGCCGAGGCCGCCGGTATCCCCCGCGAAAAAATACTCGTCGATCCCGGGATCGGCTTCGGCAAGCGCGATCCGCACAACCTGGCGCTTATCGGGCGGATATCCCTGTTTCACGCGCTTGGCTGTCCGATCCTGCTTGGCGTATCGCGCAAGGCCAGTATCGGGCGCATCGGCAATATCGCGGATCCTCACGATCGCGGCCCCGCATCGGCAGCAATTGGCCTATGGGCGCTTGGGCAGGGGGTCCAGATGCTGCGCGTCCATGATACAGAGGTGCACAGACAAATGATCGCGCTTTGGCGCGCGGCAGCAGAGGGACAGGCATGACTCGCAAACTCTTCGGCACCGATGGCGTGCGCGGCCGCGCCAACAGCTACCCGATGACGGCGGAACTGGCGCTGAAACTGGGCGCTGCAGCGGGTCGCTATTTCCGGCGGGATCAAAGCCCGGTCCACCGGGTGGTGATTGGCAAGGATACACGGCTGTCGGGCTATATGATCGAAAATGCGCTGACGGCGGGGCTGACCTCGACCGGTATGAACGTGCTGCTGCTTGGCCCGGTGCCGACGCCCGCTGTGGGCCTTCTGACCACCTCCATGCGTGCCGATCTGGGGGTGATGATTTCCGCCAGCCACAACCCGGCTATCGACAATGGCATCAAGTTTTTCGGCCCCGACGGCTTCAAGCTGTCGGATGAGGCTGAGATGGAGATTGAGGAGCTGGTCTTTTCCGAGATCCAGCCCGCGCAGGCCGAAAATATCGGTCGCGCCAAGCGCATCGACGATGGTCGCTCGCGCTATGTGGAACGGGTGAAAGGCACCTTCCCGCACGGGCTTAGCCTGGATGGGCTTCGTGTGGTCGTCGACTGCGCCAACGGTGCCGCCTACAAGGCCGCCCCCGAAGTTCTTTGGGAACTGGGGGCCGAGGTTATCCCGCTTGGCGTGGCGCCCAATGGTTTGAACATCAACGACGGCGTCGGCTCTACCAAACCCGCCGCCGCGCAGGCCCTCATCCGCGAAACCCGCGCCGACGTCGGCATCTGCCTGGATGGTGACGCCGACCGTGTGGTGATCATCGACGAAAACGGAGAGGTCGCCGATGGCGACCAGATCATGGCGCTGTTTGCGAACAGATGGGCAGAAGAGGGCCGCCTGAAGGGCCACACGCTGGCCGCGACCGTCATGTCCAATCTTGGGCTGGAACGCTACCTGGCAGAACGTGCGATCAACCTGCACCGTACCCCGGTCGGGGATCGTTACGTGGTCGAGGCGATGCGCCAATATGGCCTGAACCTTGGCGGCGAACAGTCCGGCCATATCGTGATGACCGACTATGCCACCACCGGCGACGGTCTGATCGCGGGTCTGCAATTCCTTGCTGAAATGACCCGCACAGGCAAACGTGCAAGCGAGCTGGCCCGCTGTTTCGAACGCGTCCCGCAGCTGTTGCAGAACGTGCGTTTCGCGGCGGGCCAATCCCCGCTGGAAGAGGCGCAGGTGCAGCAGGCGATTGCCGAAGCAGAGGCGCGGCTGGAGGGCTCTGGCCGGTTGCTGATCCGCAAATCGGGCACGGAACCGCTGATCCGCGTCATGGCGGAATGCGAGGATGAGGGCCTTTTGCGCAACGTCGTCAGCGAGGTCGTAGCGGCGGTGGAAGCCGTCGTCTGATCCTATTCCGGCCGCACGAGCCGTGCGGTGACAAAGATCACCAATTCACTATGCCGGTTTGTATTCGCACTCGACCGGAATGCGTGGCCAATGACCGGCAAATCCCCCAGGAAGGGAAGGGACAGGTCTGTTTCGACCCCATGTCTAGGAGCCTGGTGCATCAGACCCCCGATGATGATGGTCTCGCCATCTCGCACGGTCACCTGCGTTTGCGCCCGGCGGATCAGGATGCCGGGATCACCGGTGGCATAAACGTTTCCTGAGAACTCCAGATCGGTATCCCCGACGCGGGGCGCACCGGCAGCGGTTGCGTCCGATGTGATCAAGGATTGGGAAAGGTTCTTGACCACGCCACGGATGTTCAGCTGAACGCGGCCTTCTTGTGTGTTGAGCCGTGGTGTAACGATCAGGCTTAGGCCCCTTTGGCTGATCCCGTCCAGATCGGCATCGCTCATCACTCTGGGGGCATTGCGAAACAGCGTGTTCAGATGCCTCAGATTTGGAATCTGCAGCAGCTCGATACGATCGTCATCTTCAAGCTGGTTGAGAAAGGCCGTTGAAGGCGTGGCGAGCCCGGAAACAGCTCCCGCAGCCAACCCGGCAGTAAACAGACGGCGGTCCATGGCACGTCCTCCCCTTGTGGCAATGAAACCACTATGCCACAGAAAAGGGGTTTCTTCCGAGTCTGTGTCGGATCAGCCTCGGAAAAGCCGTTTCAGCGCGCCCCATTGGCTGAGGAAGACCCCTGCCAGAATAAGGGCCATCGCGGATAGCAGCGATGGCGGTAAAGGTTCCGACAGAACCGCCGCGCCAAGGATCACCGACCAGACCGGCACGATGTAGTTGGTGAGGCTCATGAATGTGGGCCCTGCCGAGCGGATCACCATGACACGCAGGATGTTCGCCCCCGCTGTCGGCACCAGCCCAAGCAACGCCAGCACGGCCAATGTCTGCCCGTCTACAGATGGCGGCAGCCCCTCGACGATCAAGGCGGCAGGAATGACCAGAACCGCCCCGATGATAAGCAGCACGGTCGCCAGCCCGATCGGATCAATCGCGGGCAGGCGGCGCATCAAGACCGAGCTAAGCGCATAGCACCCCGCCACCCCCAGACAGGCGAGCCGCCCGAACGGCTCCAGCGACGACCCGGTGGAGGAAAACGCTTCCCCCCCGATCAGCACCACGACCCCCGCAAAGCCGATCACGAAGCCAGCGGTCCGGCGCAGCGTCATCCGTTCCCCCGGAACCAGGAAATGTGCCAGCGGCAGCACCATCAGGGCCACGGCGGCCATAGACACACCGGCAAAGCCAGATGTTGTGTATTGCTGCCCCCAACTGAGCAGCATGAACGGTATGGCAGAGCTGAGCGCCCCAACAACGATCATCGTCGGCCAGTCCCGTGCGTCCTCCAGAAACAGTTTTCCGCCACGTACCAGCCAGACCGCCGTCATCAACGCCGCCGCAAAGCCGATCCGCGCCGCGGCCAGCCAGAAGGGCGTGATGCCGCGCAGGGCGATTTCGATGACCATGAAGGTCGCCCCCCAGGTCAGCCCGAGCACGAGGATCATGAACCAGCTTACGCGGGTGATATTGGGGGTCATATGGGGGCTCCTTCCCCGCGCACCTGACAGGGGCGGGCGGGGAAGGTCAATGGGCGACGCTTCGCTTCAGGACGAAGTGTGGTCTTGGCTAACGCAAGATGGGATCAGACGAAATCCACGAACTTGTTGAACGGCATCTCCCGCAGGCGCTGGCCGGTGGCGGCGAAGATGGCGTTTGCCAGCGCGGGCGCGGCGGGGGGCACAGGGGGCTCGCCGATGCCGCGCACGGTGCCGCCAAGCTCTACGCCGCGCACGGCGATGCGCGGGGCCTGCCAGATGCGCATTCCCTCGTGCCAGTCGTAGTTCGACTGTTCGGCGATGCCGTCCGCGTAGGTGATCTCGCAATTGATCGCATGGCCAAGGCCCCAGATCACGCCACCCTGCACCTGGTTTTCAAAGCCAATGGGATCGACCACCGTGCCCACCTCTGCCGCGATCCAGACGTCGTGGATGCGGATGCCTTGGGGGGTGGCCTCGACCTCTATGACTTCTGCCGTTGGCACGCCGAAGCTTTCAACCATGGCGATGCCAAGCCCCCGGTTCGCGGCCAATGAGCGGCCCCAGCCAGACATTTCACCCACGGCTTCCAGCACTGCCACCGCACGCGGGTCATTGGCCAACCGCAAGCGTTCGGCCAGCGGATCGGCCCCCGCCGCGTAGATCAGCTCATCCAGAAAGCTCTCCCCGAAGAACCCGCCTGATGACGCGCCCACGGACCGCCAGGACGAGGTTGGCGCAAGTTCCGGCACCGCATAGGCGCGCACCCTGTAGGACGGGATCGCATAGGGCGCATTCCAGACACCCGCCGGGATCTGGCTGTCGGGGCCGGGCACGTTCTGCCCAAGCCGGCCCATCTGACTGCGTGTGGGCGAAACGGCCGCAATCTGGATATCGGCAGCCGCGACCACCCCGTTTGCCACGGACCCGCGCGCCCGCGCCATACCGATCTGTCGGGGGAAATCCTGGGCGAAATCCTCTTCCCGCTGGTAGGTCAGCTTGACCGGTACACCGGGCATCTGCAAGGCGATCTCGGTCGCGAGCTTCACATGCTCGAATTCGAGCCGGTGCCCGAAACTGCCGCCCGCGAACTGGTTGTGGAAAGTCACCTGATCGGCGTCATGGCCCGTTACGGCGGCAACCTGCTGTTGCAGAAAGCGCGGCATCTGGTGAGCGGTCCAGACCTCGACGCCCGTCTCCGTCACCTGGACAATGGCGTTCAGCGGTTCCAGCGGTTGATGCGCCACGTAAGGCGCGCGGTATTCGGCCTCGATCACGTCGCCCGTCAGCGCAGCGTCCACATCTCCGTCATGGCGCCATTCCCGGTCCAGCCGGTCTTGGGTGAAGCTGGCGGCCACTTCGGTCCAATGGACGGCTTGATCGGCGGGATAGGGGGACGGCCCCCAATCACAGTCAATCGCGTTTACCGCCTGAAAGGCGCGCCAGGTGTTGTCGGCCACCACGGCCACGCCATTCGTCACCTCCAGAACACGGGCAACCCCGCGCATTGCTTGCGCGGTACTGGCGTCAAAGCTGTTCAGCACGCCCCGGCGCGGATTCACCCTCACGGCGGCATGGACCATGCCATCAACAGTTAGGTCTATCCCGTAGACCTGTTGCCCGGTGGACTTGGCGAGGATATCCAGCCGCTCGGTGTCCTGCCCGATTAGCCGCCAGTCGCTGCGCGGGGTCAGGGGGGCGTCCTGCACGGGGTCGAGCAATGCGGCCTGCGCGGAAAGCTCGGTGTAGGGAATGCGGGTGCCATCCACCAGCACCACCGCCCCCGCCTCGCAATGCAGCTGATCGAGTGGGATCGAGGTTCGGACCTCACCCGCCCGGCGCAGGGTTTCGCGCGCCATCGCGCCCGCCTGCCGGAGCTTGTCAAAACTGTCAGGGGTGGAGGATGACCCACCTGTCACCTGCATCCCCAACACCTTCAGCGCCGCCCCCATCACCGTGCGCGCCGTGCGGGCGGAAAAGCTTTGGTCGCTGGACAGGAACGGCGCGGCTTCCTCGCCCATGGCGGTGTTCCAATAGGCGGGTGAAGGATCGCCGAAGCTGATATCGAACTGCCCCGGCTCCAGCCGCATTTCTTCGGCAAGCAGCATCGCCTGCATGTGGGCGACGCCTTGCCCCAAATCGACATGCGGGGTGATCAGGGTGATCCGCTCGGGCCCCACCACAACCCACGGGTTGAAAGTGACCTCGCCGGGTTCCAGCCCCGCCTCCAGCGGGTTTTCATGCGGGCGGCGCACGGTATAGAGCCCGAAGGCCACCCCACCAGCCAGCACGGCAGAGCCAATGAGGAAACTGCGGCGGGCGATTTTTCCGGCACGCGACATGGCTTATCCTTCGCTCAGACGTGCGGCGGCGTCGTGAATGGCGGCGCGGATGCGCGGGTAGGTGCCACAGCGGCACAGGTTGCCGCCCATGACGGCGTCGATATCCTCGTCCGTTGGTGCGGGCGTCACGGCCAGCAAATCGGCGGCCTGCATCATCTGACCCGACTGGCAATAACCGCATTGCGCCACCTGATGGGCGATCCAAGCCTCTTGCACCGCGTGCAGCGCCGCCCCCGGTGCCAGGCCCTCAAGCGTGGTGATCTCTGCCCCTTCCAGACTGTCTGCGGGAAGCTGGCAGGACCGCATCGCGATGCCATCCACATGCACCGTACAGGCCCCGCATTGAGCGATGCCGCAGCCGTATTTGACGCTGGTGATCCCCAGCTCATCCCTCAGCACCCACAACAAGGGCATATCGCCTTCTACATCCACCTCTTGGCGGACACCGTTTAGTGTGAACTGCATGATCATCCTCATCTGCCCGTGGGCGCATAGGGTAGAGGTAGGAACGCCCCCGCCGCATGTCACTTGCAGATCGTGCCATTTCTCTGCCCTTCCGTGCCGTCACCCGGTTGCACAACGCCTGTTCGGGGGTGGCGCTTGATCGCGCCGGGGGGGCAGCTAGGTTGGGATCAAAGAAGGAGAACATCCATGGGCCTGATGATTGACGGGATCTACCATGCCGAAGACCCCGGCCCGGACACGAGTGCCGATGGCAAGTTCCAGCGTCAAAAGGCGACGATCCGGCACTGGATAACCCCCGATGGCCCCTTCACCCCCGATCCGGGGCGCTACCACCTCTATGCCGCGTGGAACTGCCCTTGGGCGCATCGTTCTCTGCTGATCCGGGCGCTGAAGAGTCTGCAAGATCAGATCACGGTCGCCTATGCCCGGCCGCGCCGGACGCCGGAGGGCTGGGTTTTTGATAGGGAAGGCGACTACGCGGACCCAGAGCTTGGCATTAACGCCCTGCATCAGGTCTATGCCCGCACGCCGCAGCCCTTCACCGGTCGTATCACCGTGCCGCTGTTATGGGACCGCGTAACGCGTCAGCCGGTGTCGAACGAAAGCGCCGATATCGTGCGGATGCTGAACGATGCCTTCCCCGGCCCAGATTTCGCGCCCGCCGCCCTGCGAAACGGCATAGACGACTGGAATGCCCGTATCTATCGCGATCTGAACAACGGGGTTTACCGCGCTGGCTTCGCCAAAACCCAAGCCGCCTATGATGAGGCTGTGGCGCAGGTCTTCGCCTTGCTCGACGAGATCGAGGCGCATTTGGCAGCGAACCGCTACCTGATGGGCGAGAGTTTCACCGAGGCCGATATTCGCCTGTTCCCGACGCTGGCCCGCTTCGACGTAGCCTATCACTATGCCTTCAAATGCAACATAAGGCGGCTGATGGATTACCCCAATCTCTGGGCCTATGCGCGCGAAATCTACGCCATGCCGGGTGTGGCAGCGACCGTCCGTTTCGACATCTACAAGGCCGGATATTTCTCGCCGTCAGAGCTGCGCAACCCGCTTGGCATCGTGCCAGCAGGGCCGGTCATCAACTGGTCCGCGCCTCACGGGCGGGGTCAAAGCACCGCCTGAAACGCTTCACGCAGCGTGTCGGTGTAGTAGATCATCGTCGGGCGGCTTTCGGCGGCGGCGGTGGTCAGCGCCTCGGGTAGTTCCGCAGGGTCCGCCACATGCGTCACGGCCCATCCGCTGGCCTCAGCCTGCGCCTTCAGGTCTGGCGTATAGAGGTCCACGCCCACGGTGCCGATCTGCTTGGCGATCATGTAGCTCTTGATCTCGCCATAGCCGGAATTGTCGTAAAGCATCACGATCACCGGGGCCTCGGCCTCGACCGCGCTGGCCATTTCGGGGGATGAGAACTGAAAGCCGCCATCGCCTGACAGCACCACGACCGGTCCGCCAGAGGCCAGCCGCGCCCCGATCCCGGCGGGCAGGCCATAGCCAAGCGTTCCGAACCCGGTGGTGGAGCTGTGGTAGTGCCCCGGCTTGGCGCTGGCAAAGGCCAGGTTGCCCGCATAGACCGCCTGGGAACTGTCACCCATGATGACCACACCCGGCAGCGTGTCTCGGATCATGTCCAGCATCGCCAGATCGCCCCGCATCGCCTTATCCAGCACCAGCCGCCCGGCACTGGCCGCCATGGCGCGCGCGGCCCCGTCCTTTCGCTGATCCGGCTTGGCCAGCCCCAGCAATGCGGTCGCTGTGGCAGCGGCATCAGCCACAATCCCGATCTCGGGGGCTGCGCTGCGGGCCATCTGCACCGGGTCAACATCGATCCGGATCATCCGCCCTTCGATCCGGAAGCCGCCATCCTCATACATATCGTAGTCGGTACGCCCCATCTCGGTGCCAAGCGCAAGGATCACATCGGCATTGGCCACCAAAGCCCGTGTTTCAGGTTGCGAGGCGGTTAGCGACACGCCAAGCGGATGGTCGGGCGGCAACAGGCCCCGGGCATTCGCTGTCATCACAACGGGCGCGTCCAGCGCCTCTGCAAGCGCGCGCAGGGCAACCGCCTCTTTCGCTCCGCCACCCGCCAGAATCACCGGCGCCTCGGCGGTGTTCAGCAGATCGGCTGCGTCCCTCAGGGCCGTGGCGTCCGGCGCTGCCCGCGCGATCCGCATGGGCGCATTTGGCAGCGGCATGTGATCGGCGGGCGCGGTCATAATGTTGATGGGTATCTCAAGATGCACGGGGCGCGGTCTGCCGCCTTCGAACACGGCAAAGGCCTGCGCCAGCGCCGGGGCCAGTTCCTCGACCGTGTGGATGGTGCGCGAAAAGGCCGACACGCCGGACACCAACGCCTGCTGGTTCGGCAATTCGTGCAGCCAGCCCTCGCCCGATCCCATGCGGCCATGGGAATTGACCGCAGAAATCACCAGCATTGGAATGGAGTCGCCAAAAGCCTGCCCCATGGCGGTGGCGATATTGGTCATGCCGGGGCCCGAGATGATGAAGCACACACCGGGCTTGCCGCTGACCCGCGCATAGCCATCGGCCATGAAGCCCGCGCCCTGTTCGTGGCGGGGGGTAACGTGGCGGATGCCGGACCCGGGCAGGCCGCGATACAGCTCTACAGTGTGCACGCCAGGGATGCCAAAGACCGTATCCACCCCGTAAAGGGCCAGAAGCTTCGTCAGGTACATGCCTGCGGTCAGTCCTGTCAGGTCGGTCATGGGGTGCTCCTTGTTTTGTCCCGCGGACAGTTCCAGAGCTTTGGTCCGGGCGCAAGCAGGTCGCGCCCGGACCCTGTTGTCAGGCCCTCAACCGGTGATGCAACAGGATCGGAACCACCAGATCCTCCTCATCCGTCAGGTGCCGGTTGAGAAAGCCGTTCAATTGCTCGGCCAAGTCGCGCACCGGACCCGCTTCTGCCGCCATTTGGGTAGGGTCCAGCGTGGCCAGTTGCACCACCCGATTGGCACCCCGCGTGAAGCGATCCAGCAGCGCGTCCAGTTCCACATGGTCGCCCTCCAGCATCTCCAGCCCCTCCGCAAAGCGAGGGTCCGCGGCCTGCAGTTCCGGGAAATACTCTCGGTCTTCCCAGGTGTGATGGCCATGCAGGTTGCGCACCAGCAGGTTGCCGAAATGCGCCAGCCGCCCGGCGTAACTGTCGGTTTCCATCCCCTTGTCGAGAAAGCGCTCGCTGTCTTCTTGCACGATCTCGCCAAGCTGGCGAAACATTTGATGGGCGCCCATCCAGTTCTGGATGGAGCGGGCGAAAGCGGGATGCGCCTGCCAGCCATCGCGTGGCAGGTCCCGCAGGAGGCTCCGCATTTCAGGCGGAAGGCCGTCCCGAGTCGTGATGTGGTGGGTCATGCCACGTCAGATGGGGGTCTCACGCAACCGTGACAATCCGCGCCTGCGCACAGGCAGGGGGCCCGATTGCAGAGTCGGCAATTCCGTGTAGGGTCTGGACAGGAGGAATTGACAATGACAATCATTACAGCCGCTGGAAGGCTCGCCACTATTTCGCTGGCGCTTGCCGCGCTGACCAACGTGGCTTCTGCCCAGATGCATGGGGGCAGTCACGGGCATGGTGCCGGGCAGGGTCTGAGGCACCACGGGGCAGACGGCACCGGCCATGATGAGGTGACGATGCCGGGGTTGCGGGGCCTGAACGCCACGCCCGAAGAAAGCGCCGATCTGATGGTCATGTTCCACCACTTCGACACGCTCTATCGAGAGGTTGAGAACCTGCCGAACGGCATCCGTACCCTGACCGGCGCGACCGACCCATACGTGATGGACGCGTTGATCCGCCACGTCACCCAGATGATCGGCCGGGTAGAGGCGGGCGACGACCCGCAGATATTCATCCAGAGCCCGACGCTCGACATCTTCTTTGCCCGCTACGATGGGTTGGTGAATGAAATCGAGGTGACGGAAATGGGCATCGTTGTCACCCAGACCTCGGACGACCCCGAACTGGTTGCCGCGCTGCAAACCCACGCCGCCGAAGTCAGCGACATGGCCGCGCGCGGAATGCAGGCGGTGCACGAACGGATGATGCACGGGGGATGAGCCCTGCGAAGATATCTCCGTAATCCCGGCTAAAATGTCTGGATCGGCGGCGTCCTTCCAGGCCCTGTACAACGATGTAAGATGTTCGAATGTCCTTGGTTCCACGCTCTGATAGCGCCGGATTACCAAACGGGCATCGCGAACCAAGCGGCAAACATTGCCCCGGATCATTCCGCGAAGCATAGCTTCGTCCAGATCGGCGCTCTCGATACCGAGGGCGATGAACTCATAGTAATTTAGAAGCGAACGAACCGCCTCTGCGCTTCTGCGGCGGCGATTGGCCTCATCATCCGAGATGTCCACTGTGCGTGTGGCGTCCAGATAGGCTGTGTAGGTGTCGGGATCTATGTCCGTTCCCTCGGCAAAGCAGTGCTTGCGTTGTTCCAATTGCTGCCGAAACTCTGGCGACATGCGAGTGGTGAACAGAATGTTGATGGTATGCTGCTTGCGGGACTGCGTTTCATTTTCCACAGACCGGTAGAAGAAGGAGAAGACAGCGAACAGCAGTGCCGCAATAGAGGCCGTTACTCTGGTATCGATACCGGTGAGCACGGTGGGTGTTATCAACTGCACGACAAGCAGGAGAACGAAGACAAGGCAAAGGCCTGGCGCTACGATGAGCGTGAGAAAATGCACTTTTGTGCGCAACTGGTTACTCCATACAAAAAGGCCGGAAACAAGTCCGGCCTTTCGCTTTATTCTTTATCCGTTTCCGGCGCCTTCTTTCAGCATACTAAGCCTCCGCTTCAAGCGATGAACCTAGGATGCAATATGACCCTTAACAGCGGGTTAATCAACGAAGGATCAGTTCTTGGCCTTGTCGACCATCTTGCCGGCGGAGATCCACGGCATCATGCCGCGCAGTTTCTCACCGGTGGCTTCGATCTGGTGTTCGTCGTTGATGCGGCGGGTTGCCTTGAAGGACGGCTGGCCAACGGCGTTTTCCAGCATGAAGTCGCGCACGAACTTGCCGGTCTGGATGTCGGTCAGAACCTCTTTCATCGCCTTCTTGGTCTGCTCGTAGGGCAGGATGCGCGGGCCGGAGACGTATTCGCCATACTCAGCGGTGTTCGAGATCGAGTAGTTCATGTTGGCGATGCCGCCTTCGTAGATCAGGTCCACGATCAGCTTCACTTCATGGAGGCACTCGAAATAGGCCATTTCCGGCGCGTAGCCCGCTTCCACCAGCGTCTCAAAGCCCATGCGGATCAGCTCAACCAGGCCACCACACAGAACCGCCTGCTCACCGAACAGGTCGGTTTCGCATTCTTCGCGGAAGTTGGTCTCGATGATGCCTGAGCGGCCGCCACCGATGGCGGAGCAGTAGGACAGACCGATTTCCAGCGCGCGGCCCGAGGCGTCGTTGTTCACGGCCACGAGGCAGGGCACGCCGCCGCCCTTGGTGTATTCGCCGCGCACGGTATGGCCGGGGCCCTTGGGGGCCATCATGATCACGTCGACGCCGGGCTTGGGCTCGATCAGGCCGAAATGCACGTTCAGGCCGTGGGCGAAGGCAATCGCCGCGCCTTCGCGCAGGTTGTCATGCACGTATTTCTTGTAGGTCTCTGCCTGAAGCTCATCGGGCATGGTGAACATGATCAGGTCGCACCAGGCCGCCGCTTCGGCGATGCCCATGACCTGAAGGCCTTCACCTTCGGCCTTGGCGGCAGAGGGCGAGCCTTCGCGCAGGGCGACGACGACATTCTTGGCGCCGGAATCGCGCAGGTTCAGCGCGTGGGCATGACCCTGAGAGCCATAGCCCAGGATGGCCACTTTCATGTCCTTGATCAGGTTGATGTCGCAATCGCGGTCATAGTAAACGCGCATGTCTGTTCCTCCGAAAGATTGACTGGCGCTTGTCTAGCGCCCTGCTTCCGCAAGTTCGAGACGTGTATTGGAAGAAAATCCTACATATGATAGAAAATCATTCTCAAAATATCGAAACAGTAGATATTATATGCTTGATGACACGGATCGGCGCCTTCTACGCCTGTTGCAGACCGACCCCGAGATGCCAGTGGCGGAACTTGCGGAAGCAGCGCGGGTTGCGGCCGCGACCTGCTATAAACGGCTCGACCGGATGCGCGAAGACGGCGTCTTGCGGGCGACGCGGACGGTGATCGACTGGCGGGCGCTTGGGTTTACGGTGGAGGTCTCTTTGCGGATCACGCTCGACAAGACCCAGAGCCGTGCCTTCGATGAGATCATGGAGGCGGCGCGCGAAATCCCGGAGGTGGTGGAAATTCAGACCTTTCTGGGTCGGGTCGATCTGCGCCTTCTGGTGCTGGCCCGCGACATGGCCCATTACCAACAGGTTTATCGAGACCGCATTCTGGCATTGCCCCATATCACCGATATCGAGGCGCTGATGCAGGTGGCGACGATCAAGGATCAACGGACCTTGCCGATATGAGCGATTGGGACGCAACGGATTTTGCGCTGCTGCGCGCGGTGCAGGAGGATGCGGGGCTGAGTTCCGCCGCGTTGGCGCGACGATTGGGGCTGAGCCAGCCTGCGGTCTGGCGGCGGCTGCGGCGGCTGCGCGAGGCGGGGGTGATCGCCGGGCAGGCGCTGGATCTTGACCCCGCGCGGCTTGGGTTCGGGGTGACCGTGTTTCTGGGGGTCAAGCTGGCCACCAAGGGGCGGGTGAGCCTTGAGGATTTCGAACGTGCCGTGGGGGCGATCCCCGAGGTGCAACAGGTCAGCCATGTACTGGGTCTTTATGATTACCGGCTGCGGGTTGTGGCGCGTGATATCCCCGACTTCGAGCGGGTGCTGCGCCGCCGGATCATGACCTTGCCGGGCGTGGGCAATGTCGAGGCCAACGTGCTGCTGAGCGAGGAGCGCCGTCCGGGGCCTTTGATGGCGGGGTGACGCTCGGCCCGCCCTGTCGGGACGTGCCATCGCCCCACCCGCCATCCCGTGGGGCGCCTTTGTTGAAAAACCTGCGCTGGCGTTTTCCGGCGGATCGTGAGTATTTGGACCAAGAAGAAAGATATGCCGCGAAAGGGAGGCTGCCATGACCGCTTTGCTGAATACCGTCGATCCCGACGGGCTGCTGGAGTTTTCGGTGGTCTTCACCGATCGGTCACTGAACCACATGTCTAAGCAGTTTTGCGGGGTGATGCGGGACATCGATGCCGGGTTGAAGCAGGTCTACAACGCTGATGCGACAGCGCTGGTCCCCGGTGGCGGCACCTTCGGCATGGAGGCCGTCGCACGCCAGTTCGCAACCGGCCAAAAGGTGTTGGTGGTGCGCAATGGCTGGTTCTCGTTCCGTTGGTCGCAGATCATCGATGCGGGGCAGATTGCGGCTGAGACGGTGGTGATGAAGGCGCGCCAGACCGGCAACGAGGCCACAGCGCCTTTTGCGCCCGCCCCGATTGATGAGGTTGTGGCGCGCATTCATGCCGAGAAGCCCGCCGTTGTGTTTGCCCCGCATGTTGAAACCTCCTCTGGCATCATTCTGCCCGATGACTACGTGACCGCGCTGGCCGCTGCGGCGCATGAGGTGGGGGCGCTTATGGTCCTTGACTGTATCGCGTCCGGTTGTGCCTGGGTCGATATGAAGGCAACCGGGGTGGATGTGCTGATCTCGGCCCCGCAGAAGGGGTGGTCGTCAACCCCTTGCGCCGGGCTGGTGATGCTGTCCGATCGCGCTGTGGCCCGGATGGAAGAGACACAAAGCAGCAGTTTTGCAGCCGATCTGAAGAAATGGCGGTCGATCATGGCCGCATATGAGGCCGGTGGCCATGCCTATCACGCAACCATGCCGACGGACGGTCTGAAGGCATTTCGGGATACCATGGCCGAGACGCTTGATTATGGCAGCGAAAAGCTGCGCGCGGCTCAGTGGGAACTGGGCAACAAGGTTCGCGCCCTGCTGGCGGAACGCGGTATCCGGTCGGTCGCGGCAGAGGGGTTTGGCGCGCCGGGCGTGGTGGTAAGCTATACGGACGATCCCGGTATCCAGAACGGATCGAAGTTCAGCGCCGAAGGTGTGCAGATCGCGGCAGGTGTGCCCTTGCAGGTGGATGAGCCGCAGGGGTTCTCTACCTTCCGCCTTGGGCTTTTCGGGCTCGACAAGCTCTATGACGTGGATGCGACGTTGGCCCGCCTGGAGGAAGCAATGACCAAGGCCATGGGGTGATCCCCGGCTTTCATCCTGGCAACGGTGTCGGCGTCAGCGGGCGGGGCAGAGCCCCACGCCTCTTTTTGCAGGAAACCTGATGCGTGACCCATAACGGGTCGCGCGGGTCGTTGCGCGAAGCGCGGCGAAACCGGTCTATCCGGCACGCCCGGTTCCCAACCCTGCGCGCATCAGCGTGGTCCGCACCGGCTTCACCGAATAAAACGCCCGCAGCGCCCGCATTCGCATGTCGCGCAAGCCTTGGAGTGACACCATCGACGCCCGGTTCAGGGCATCGATCCCAGCCACACGGGCGCGCACTTCGCCGTGGCGGGACTTGTGGTAGGACGTGAGCATCTTGCGTGAGCCGATGTCACCGGGGGCCGCTTCAGCAAGGTCCAGCAGGGCGCGCATGTCGCCCAGGCTCATATTCAGACCCTGCGCGCCGATCGGGGGCACAACATGGGCCGCTTCCGCCACAAGGGCCACCCGTTCGGCCTCCATCCGGTCGGCCACCTGGCTGATGATCGGCCAAACCGTGCGCCGGGTGATCAGTGAGAGGGGCCCCAACAGCCCGGCAGACCGGGCGGTCATCTCGTCTTCAAAAGCGGGCACCGGCAGCGAAGCGAGCCGGGCCACTTCCGGGCCGCGTTCCATCCAGACCACGGCAGAACAGGGGCTGCCTCGATGATCGGGCAGCGGCACCAGGGTGAAAGGCCCGCCCGAGCGGTGTATTTCGGTCGAGACATTGCCATGAGGCACCTCGTGGGTGACTGCGAAGGCCAGCGCCTTTTGCCCGTAGCGCGTTGTCTTGACGGGAATGCCCACGGCGTCGCGCACGGGTGAGTTTCTGCCATCGGCAGCGATGACAAGCCGGGCGCGGACACGGGTGCCGTCGGACAGGCTGACCAACGCCTCGCGTTCGCGTGTCAGAAGCCCGGCGGTGCCTGTGCCGGGGCGGAAATCGACATTGGGCATCTGCGCCAGATGCGCCACCATCTCTCGGCGCAACAGCCAGTTTGGAAGGTTCCAGCCAAAGGGGAGGTCCGAGATGTCGGAGGCGTTGAAATCATGGCTGCTGCGGGCTTCGGGTTCCTCACCGCCAGCATCGACGATCCGCATGATCTGAAGCGCGCTGGCAAACGGTTCGAGCCGGTCCCAGAGGCCGGCACGGATCAGGAAATCTCGTGACGGTTGCAGAAAGGCCGTGCTGCGCAGGTCTGATCCTTCCGCCTGCATCTCGGTCACCGGTGGGGCGGGGTCGACGCAGATCACGGTAAATCCCGCGGCCCCGAAGGCCGCCGCTGCCGTCAGCCCCGCAACCCCGCCGCCCGAGACCAGCACATCGGTTTCGATCATCTCGGTCATGGGCGGGTCTCCTTCGCGGGGGCATTGCCTGTCAAATACGCCTGAATCCGCGCGAGGTCCAAGCGGCAGAAGGGCGCGTCACCCAAGCGTGATGCGGATCAGCAGGTAGAAGCCGAAGACAACCGATGTCAGAGCGCCAATGATCAATCCGGCATATCCGAAAATGAGTGTGCCGGCGATCCATGCAAGGGCCAGAAGCGCGATGGCCCAAAGCATCACGGTGGAACTGTCCAAAGCCCGCAGAAGGGATCGCAACAGCGGGTGAATGCCCCTCGCAGGGCTGGAATGTGGAATGAAAGCCATGGGTTGTCTCCTGTTCGCACGTTTTCAGATAGGTGCTGAACCGGGGTCGGGAACGGGCCGAATGACGCAGTGCGACGGGCTGCCGCTGGTGATTTCGCCGGGGCTTTGCCGCCGTCGCCTGACGCCTCCTCACCAGTTGGATTTGAAGGAGGAACGGGTGGCCGGGTTCAATCTGCCAGACGCGACAGGAAATCGGTGAGGTTGTCGGTGTGATGATGGATGTGGTCGGCGGGCTCTGGTTCGGGCGCGACATGGACAGTGCGCAGCCCCATGTCGTGGGGTGCTGCGAGATTGCGAATATCGTCTTCGAACATTGCCGCGCGGGTCGGGTCTAGCCCGTCGCGGGCGAAGACTGTTTCAAACGCCCGACGTTCCGGCTTGGGGCGCAGCCCGGCATGTTCCACGCCATAGATCGCATCGAACAGGCCCGAGAGGCCGCGGGCTTCGATCACCTGTTCGGCATAGGGCGCCGTGCCGTTGGTGTAGATGATCCGTCGCCCCGGCAACGCGCGGATGCGGGCGGCAAGGTCGGGGTCCGGCTCCAGTACCGAAAAATCGATCTGGTGCACCTCGTGCAGATAGGGGCCGGGATCGACGCCGTGGATATCCATCAGACCCGCCAGCGTCGTGCCGTGATCGCGCCAGTATTTGTAGCGCAGGCGGTCGGCTTCGTCGCGATCAACGCCAAGCGCATCCATCACATAGGCCGTCATCTTGACGTTGATCTGGTCAAACAGCGCCATGTCAGGCGGGTACAGCGTATGGTCGAGGTCGAAGACCCAGGATGTGACATGCTCGAAATGCGCGCGTGGCATGGGCTGCGTCCTTTTTTGCCGCGCCCCGAAAGACTTGCGCTTGTGCCGGGGCGGTCCTAGCCTTGCCAGAAACCGGGGGGAAAACCAATGGCCAGTGCGAAAGCGCCGCAAAAAGACGCCTATGACCTGATTCTGAAAGCCATCGACGAGGGAACGTATCGTCCCGGTTCACGCTTGGTGGAATCAGAGCTGGCAGAGCGGTTCGGCGTCAGCCGCACGCCCATTCGCGAGGCATTGCAGCGGCTGGAAACCCAAGGGCTGCTTAGCCGTGACGGGCGTAGCCTCATCGTCGCATCGCTCGATCATGACCAGATGGCGCAGCTCTACATTGTACGGGCCGAGCTGGAGGGACTGGCAGCGCGTCTGGCTGCGCAACACGCTGCGGCGGAAGAGATCAAGGTGTTGCAGGAAATGGTGGCCGCCGATCAGGCGTTGCTGGACGATCCCTCGGCCCTGTCGCGCGCCAACCGGCGGTTTCACAAGCAGATCCATCTTGCCTCTCACAACAAGTACCTCGTGCAGCAGCTTGACCTTGTCCACCGGTCCATGGCGCTGATGGCGACAACCTCGCTTGCCGCCGAGGGGCGCAGCCCGGTGGCGCTGGAGGAACATGCCGCGATCGTGGCGGCGATTGCCGAGCGGGATGGCGAACGGGCCGCGCGGATGTTGAAGGATCACTTGTCGACCGCGTTCGAAGTGCGGCTGAAGGAAGAGGCGCGCAAGGTCTGACCCTGCATCAGTTCGGTTGCCTGCCCATCCTGTGAAAAACGGCCATGGGCGGTCTTGCGCCAGTGGAACGGTTTGACCAGCAATTCCGCCAACCCCAGTAGCGTGGCGACCGAGGCCAGCAGGAAATAGACATCCAGTAGCGGAATCCACAGCCGCAATCTGCGGTGGCGGGGCAGGGCGGCGGCACGCCATGCGGCGTAGAAGGTCAGAACCTGGCAAGCGATGAAGAAGACGGCGAGGCCCAGATATCCCTGCACCGTCAGATAGGCGTCCATCGGGTGCGGAAGGCCCGCAACCTTGACCACCAATGTCCACAGGACCGGGGCCAGCGAGAAACCCAGAACCGTTCCCAGAAGCTGTGCCTGAAGCGCGATGAACCGCCTTGTGCCAAGCTCTCTCCACAGTTGCACCGGATCACGCATATGGGTGGCCCAGGTCATCGCGTAACCCTTGAGCCAGCGGGACCGTTGCTTGACCCAGGGCAGCACGGCGGCGTTGGCCTCTTCATAGGTGGTGGTGTCGATGATCTCTGTCCGGTATCCGCGCCGGGCCAGCCGGAGGCCAAGATCTGCATCCTCGGTTACGTTATGGGCGTCCCATGCACCCATCTCTTCCAGCAGTGACCGGCGAAAAAACAGCGTTGTCCCACCAAGCGGCACGAAAAGGCCAAGCTTTGAGACGCCGGGCAGAAGAAGGCGGAACCAAGTGGCATATTCCAGCGTGAAACAACGGCTAAGCCAGTTGTGATGCGGGTTGTAGTAGTCGAGCTGTCCCTGAAGGCAGGCGACATTGGAGGGCACTTCGAGGAACCGTTGCGCGACCTTGCGAATTTGGTCGGGTTCCGGCGCGTCCTCGGCGTCATAGACGCCAACGATCGATCCGCGCGCGAAATTCAGCCCATAGTTCATCGCCCTCGGTTTGGTGCGCGGCTGACCCGGCGGCACGATGACAGCGCGCATCCAGAACGGCAGCTCGGCGCGGGCGAGGGCACTTCGAGTGGTCTCATCCTCCTCTTCGATCAGCAGGATCACGTCGAGCAATTCGCGCGGATAGTCCAGCCGACTGACCCGGCGGATAAGGTGCCCTGCAATGTCGGGCTCATTGAACAGCGGCAGCAGGATCGTCACGACAGGAAGCGGCATGAACGGATGTAAGGGCGGCGCTGTGGCAGGGTCCTGTGGTTTGGACGGCGGCTGGTCAATGCTATGAAGCGCCAGCCATTTAAGCGCGGCATTCACGGCGGCAACCAAGACGCCAAGCGCGCAAAGCCCCGCCACAACCGCCCCCGGTGCCAGCAGCAGCGCACCGGCAACGGCCAGCAATATGGCCATCCACCGCCGAAACGCGCGGGACGCGTCCCAATCACGGCAGCTATAGGGGCCGGGGGTTCGGGCCTCGGCGATGCGGGCAAGTTCGCGGCCATAGATGCTGGTCAGGGCCGCCTGCATTCGCGCGCGACTGGCCAGGGCAAGCAGGATCGGGCCATGATGCAGGGGCAGCGCTGCGCGGATCTCCTCGGCCCGGTCCGGCCGGTTGGTCATCACCACAAGGGCCGAGCCGGCGCGGCGCAACGGCACCGCGTTCAGGCGAATGGCAAGCCCGGCGGGAAGCAGATCGGCAAGGGCCGGGTCGGGGGGTGGATGATCTTCCGCCAATAGCTGGGTGCCGTTCTGCGCGGCAAGGGCCTCTAGCAGCTGATGTTCGGTGATCGCGGCCTGGGTGACGAGGATCTCACCGATCGGCAAATCTCGGTGGCGCTGGCTGACAAGGGCTGCGCGCATCTGTTCTTCGGTGATCGTGCCCTGATCCAGCAGCAGTTCCGCCAATCGCGGCCGGGTCCGGTCGGTCCGATCATCGGGTACGGCGCGCAGGTAGGCTGCGCTGGCAGTCGACCGCAAGTGGCCTGCCCTTTGATCCATCCGTTCCAACCAAAAATCCCCGGCCATGAGGAGCCGGGGATCATTAGGGGATCAATTTCCTAATATTTGGTTAAACCGTCTCGGCCTTGCGCGCCTGCATGGCGGCGGCGAAACGTTCGAACAGGTAGTAGCTGTCCTGAGGGCCGGGGCTTGCCTCGGGGTGGTACTGCACCGAGAAGACCGGTTTGTCAGCCACGCGGATGCCGCAGTTTGAGCCGTCAAACAGCGACACATGGGTTTCCTTGACACCTGCGGGCAGGGTCTGGCTGTCGACGGTAAAGCCGTGGTTCATCGAGGTGATTTCCACCTTGCCGGTTTCCAGATCCTTCACAGGGTGGTTCGCACCGTGATGGCCGTGGTTCATCTTGATGGTCTTGGCACCGAGCGCCAGTGCCAGCATCTGGTGGCCAAGGCAGATGCCGAAAACCGGCAGGTCTGCCTTGAGGACATCCTTGATCATCGGAACCGCATAGACGCCGGTCGCCGCCGGGTCGCCGGGGCCGTTCGACAGGAACACGCCGTCAGGCTGATGGGCCAGAACCTCTTCCGCCGTGGCGGTCGCGGGCAGGACGGTCACGTCGCAACCGGCCGAGGCCAGGCAGCGCAGAATGTTGCGCTTGGCACCATAGTCGATTGCCACGACCTTGAAACCGGGTTCAGTCCGCTTGGTATAGCCCTCGGGCCAGGCCCACCGTTTTTCATCCCACCGATAGCTTTGTGCGCAGGTCACGTCCTTGGCAAGGTCCAGCCCCTCCAGCCCGGCGAAACCACGGGCTGCGGCGACAAGCGCTTCCAGGTCGAAATTGCCGTCCGGGTCATGGGCCAGTGCAACATGCGGTGCGCCCTGCTGACGAATGGCGCGGGTCAGGCGGCGGGTGTCCACACCGCCGATGCAAATCCGGCCCTTGGCGGCCAGCCAGCTGGTCAGCTCCTGCTCCGCGCGCCAGTTCGACGGCCCGGTCGGATCCCATTTCACCACCATCCCGGCGGCGACGGGTTCGGCGGTTTCGTCGTCCTCGGTATTGACGCCGGTATTGCCGATATGAGGGAAGGTAAAGGTCACGATCTGGCCCGCATAGGAGGGGTCAGTCATGATTTCCTGATAACCGGTCATGGCGGTGTTGAAACACAGTTCGGCGACCGTCTGGCCGGCGGCGCCGAAGCCTCGGCCATAGAACACGGTCCCATCAGCGAGAACGAGGCAGGCGGTGGGGCGGGTTGTCATGGGCGACTCCGGTACTGGCGCGAAATTCGCGGCAACCTAAGGGCAAGGCCCCCCGGGGTCAAGCGGATGCGACGGCCTTGTTGCTGCGGGTGCATTCGCCTATTGTCGGGGGCTGTTGCGCAGGGAATCTGCATTCAGCTGGGGATGGAACCATGGCACTGAGGGAACGGATCACGACCGAGATGAAGGCCGCGATGCGCGAAAAGAACGCGCCGCGACTGTCGACATTGCGGCTGATCAATGCGGCAATCAAGGATCAGGACATCGCTGCTCGCGGCAAGGGGGAAACCGACGGCGTGGGCGAACCGGACGTGCTGGCGATTATCGGAAAGATGGTCAAGCAGCGCCAGGAAAGCGCACGCGCCTATGAAGAGGGCGGGCGGCTGGAACTGGCCGAGAAGGAACGCGAGGAGATCGTTATCCTTGAGGAATTCCTGCCGCGCCAGTTGTCTGAAGACGAAGTGGCCAAGGCGATCGCAGACGCGATCTCGTCCACCGGGGCCGAAAGCATCCGCGACATGGGCAAGGTCATGGGGGCGCTGAAGGGCAAATACACCGGCCAGATGGACTTCGGCAGTGTCGGCCCCAAGGTGCGGGACATGCTGGGGTAATTGCCATCGCGGCGTGATTGGGGCGGCCTTACTGGGTAGGAGGGCCGCTTTTTTCATGCTTAATTTGCTGCGGAACCGGCAGGGCCGGGCAGGGGCAATGATGCTCTTTGGGAGGGTGCGACCCCTTTGGGTCGGGTTGCCTTCGGACAGGCAAGTGGAATGCGGCGCCGCGTTCCGGCGCGGGGCATTTGGCGATTTTGGGACGCGTCCTTACCCGCTGGTGTCCACCTGAGCCCTTGTCAGGGGCTATCTGGGGCGGCAGCGGGCAGACCGGGCCACGCTTGGGAATCGGTTAACCTGCGTTCATCCTCGCAGATCGGTATGAAGGCCGGGTTAACGGAGGCGCCCGTCTAGGCGGGCCGCAGTTCCTTCAGCAGCAGGTGATACAGCTCTACCCGTTCCTCAGCGGCCAGAAACGCGCCGATCTCAACCTCTCGTCCCTCGCCTTTCAGGGTCACGTAATCGGGCACCCGGCCCCCCTGCGGGATCAGGCGGACCTGCACCCAATAGGGGTTCGCGTCCCACACCTGATCGGATTTGCGCGGGGCGGTGTGGGTCAGGCGCACGTGGTCGTCCCACAGAAGCAGTTCTTCGTGAAGGTCCATATCGCGCCAGGACCGCGTCAACCCCCACCAGATCGCCCAAACTGCACCCGCAACGAACGGCAGAAGGCCCCACAGAACCGGCGATCCGAATGCCGCCAGCAGAGGCAGTGCCAGCAAAGCTGCGGTCACGCCGACGAACCAGACGAAGCCGCGTGGTGTCAGCGATTTGTGCGGCCGCGCGACAAGGCGCAGCCGGGGGCGGCCATTGCCGCCATCGAAAAGGGCCCCGGAATGATCCGGAGCCCCTTCTGCGTATCGGGTGATGTCAACCGGCATCAGATCAGTGGTGCGGTTGCTTGTCCCACATGTCCTGGGTCGGGAGCTCTTCGAACGTGTGCTCCGGCGGCGGGCTGGGAAGGGTCCATTCCAACGTATCCGCGTATTCGCCCCAGTAGCTGTCCTCGGTCACGCGACGGCCTGCGAACAGCGTGTAGAACACGATGCCGATGAACATCAGGAACGAGGCGAAGGAGATGAACGCACCGATCGACGAGATGTAGTTCCAGTAGGCAAAGGCCTCGGGATAGTCGATGTAGCGGCGCGGCATACCCTGGACGCCCAGGAAGTGCTGCGGGAAGAAGGTGATGTTGGCACCAATGAAGAACAGCCAGAAGTGCAGCTTGCCCCAGAATTCAGGGTACTGACGGCCCGACATCTTGCCGATCCAGTAGTAGACACCGGCGAAGATGCAGAACACGGCACCAAGCGACATCACGTAGTGGAAGTGGGCGACCACGTAGTAGGTGTCGTGATAGGCGCGGTCGAGACCGGCCTGCGACAGCACGATGCCAGTGACGCCACCAACGGTGAAGATAAAGATGAAGCCGATGGCGAACAGCATGGGCGTCTTGAACTCGATCGAGCCCTGCCACATGGTTGCGATCCAGCTAAAGATCTTCACGCCCGTCGGCACCGCGATGACCATCGTGGCGACCATGAAATAGGCTTGCTGGTTCAGCGTCATGCCGACCGTGTACATGTGGTGTGCCCACACAACGAAGCCAAGCGCGCCGATTGCGACCATCGCATAGACCATCGGAAGATAGCCAAAGACCGGCTTCTTGGAGAAGGTCGCGATGACGTGGCTGACAATACCGAAGCCCGGGACGATGATCATGTACACTTCCGGGTGGCCGAAGAACCAAAGCAGGTGCTGGTACAGGATCGGGTCACCGCCCTCGGCCGGGTTGAAGAAGCCGGTGCCGAAATTACGGTCGGTCAGCAGCATGGTGATGGCGCCAGCCAGAACCGGCAGCGACAGCAGGATAAGCCATGCGGTCACGAAGATCGACCAGGGGAACAGGGGCGTCTTGTGCAGGGTCATGCCCGGTGCACGCATGTTCAGGAAGGTGGTGATGATGTTGATCGCACCCAGGATCGACGAGGCACCGGAGACGTGGATCGCAAAGATCGCGAAGTCCATCGAGATGCCGCCTTCGAGCGTGGATAGCGGCGCGTATAGCACCCAGCCAACACCAGAGCCCGCCTGACCGTTGCCCCCGGGGGCCAGCATCGAGGCGACGCCGAGCGACACACCGGCCACATACATCCAGTAGCTGAGGTTGTTCAGGCGCGGGAACGCCATGTCGGGCGCGCCGATCATCAGCGGCATGAAGTAGTTGCCGAAGCCGCCAAAGAGCGCGGGGATAACCACAAAGAACATCATCAGGACGCCGTGATAGGTGATCATCACGTTCCACAGGTGACCGTTCGGGGTACATTCTTCACCAGCGAAACCCGCCAGGAAGCGGGCACCTTCGTCACACATGAACTGAACGCCGGGATGCATCAGTTCCATGCGCATGTAGACAGTAAAGATCACCGACAGAAGGCCGACAAAGCCCGCGGTGAACAGATAAAGGATACCGATATCCTTGTGGTTGGTGGACATGAACCAGCGGGTAAAGAACCCTGGCTTTTCGTGGTCATGTCCCGAAATGGCAGCATCAGCCATGGACGTCTCCTGTTCCAAAGAAGCACGCAGACCAAGACTGTCCGGTCCCACGCGCCCTATTCCCTGTCGGATGTTCTAGTTTGCAGGTGGGGGGTTCGCAACGTGTTTGGCGGCGTCAGGGTGGGAAAAAATGCCTCAGCTTTCGCCTTTTTGGCGCGGCAGGCGGCGGAAATGGGAGGTATCTCAACCGGGCGTTGTGACCACCAGTCGGGGCGTCAACGCATTTCGCTGCCCTGAACCTGGCTGTCAGGGGTGACGATTCCGGGGGTATCACTTGCAGCCTGAGAGCCGGCAAAGGGAGCAGTCGCCTGTAATTCAGGGCTTTCTATCGCTGTGACAGAGGTCGAAACCGCAAGCGCGACAAGCAGACCAAGCGTCGCCAATGCCGCCATCATAACGGTCGCTTCAATCCTGTCATTTCGCTCGTGATTGGTTCCTTGGGTCACGGCTCAATCCTCATAACTGCCCGAATGGGCCTTCCCACTCGCTACTATGGGCCGGTTCACGCAATACAACCGGTCCAGTTTGGTATGGCCGCGATTCTCGTTCGATTTGGCGCGTGCCACGCGCTTCCACCTTCACCGCTGGTGCGGCAAGGTGACGAAGCTTTCCCGGAATTTGACGGGGAAACTAGGCCAAAAAATGGCAATGCCCGAACCACGGCGGAAACAATCCGTTTCAGGGGGCTTTCGGTCTTAGCGGCACCGGGGCGGTCCCGAAGATCTGCCCGAAGGTCTTTTCCAGTGCCACATCCACATCGTCCAGCGTCACCGGCAGGCCCAGATCGACCAGAGACGTCACCCCGTGGCCGGTGATGCCGCAGGGCACGATGCCGTCAAAATGGGTAAGATCCGGTTCCACGTTGATCGAGAGCCCATGGTAACTCACCCATTTCGTCAGCCGCACGCCAAGCGCGGCGATTTTGTCTTCGCGCGGAGTGCCATCGGGCAGGGAGGGCTTGTCAGGGCGGGCGACCCAGACACCGACACGTCCGTCGCGCTTTTCGCCCTTGAGGTTGAACTCGGCCAGGGTTGAGATGACCCAATCTTCCATTTGCTGCACGAAGGCCCGCACATCATGGCCACGCGCCGCCACATCCAGTAGCACATAGGCCACCCGCTGGCCCGGCCCGTGATAGGTATATTGGCCGCCGCGCTTGGTGTCATAGACCGGGAAGCGGTCGGGATCGGTCAGATCGGCGGGTTTGGCCGAGGTCCCGGCGGTGTAGAGGGCGGGATGTTCCAACAGCCAGATCGCCTCGTCCGCCTCGCCGCGCGCAATGGCGGCGGCGCGGGTCTCCATCCAGGTCACAGCGTCCTGATAGGGCACCGGTTCGTCCGAGCGGATCCATTCGACCATGTTCTATCCGGGCAGAAGCCCTGCCTCCCTGATGGCTGCGATGTTTGACCGGCTTACGGGAATGTCGCGTCCGTCCGACATCGTCAAGACCGCACGCGCCCCGTCGCGCCGGGCCGCGCGCACCTGGCCAAGCGCCACCCAATGGGACCGATGAACCTGTAGCCCGGCAACAGGGGTGGTCTCGCGGATGGCATCGGACAGGCGCATCAGCAGCATTTCCCGACCAGCAACGGTCGTGACCTCAACATAATGGTCCTGTACCGAAAGCGAAATAAGCGGTCCTCGCTTGTCCAGTGGCAGACGGTCCAGCAGCGGAACTGAGATGGCCGTTGGCGTCTGGTTCTCTGCTTCGGCGGAAGTTTGGTCGAGCATAAGCGTCGCGACGGTGATCGTGGCCGAAATGACAATGCCGTTCAGGGCAAGATCCCTGAGATAGCGCAGCTCTGTCGGCGGCAGGTCAAATACCGCCCAGTTCAACACGGCAACCTCGGCAGCGACGACCAGCCCTGCAACGGTCGCTGCAATGAGCGCGGCCAGTGCGCGAAGGAAGCCACGTCGTGTCAGGGCATGGTTGATCGGGCCGATCAGGGTGGCGCCAGTCAGGTAGGTGCCAAAGCACAGAAGCAACCAATAAAGAATGCGAGGCAACAGCCGCAAATGCTCTGCCGTGCCGAACGGTCCGGCGATGCCCGCAATAATGCCCGCTGCGCCCACCCCCACCAGCACCCGGCGATCCGCCAGAAGGGCATGCAACTCACGCTTCGCGGATTGCAGGGGGCTGTCGTTCACGAAGGGCCTCATTCGGTTCGCGTATCGGGGCTCGTGCCCTGTGAAGATGCCATGGCAGGCGGGGACTATGGTTTTCTCTTGCAATGAGGTCTTCACATGACAGCCCTGGCCCCTCTTTTCAACGCACCGCTTGCGGTACAACTGCATGTTGCCGGTGTCCTTCTTGCGATTTTGCTGCTTCCCCTGACGTTGTGGCGCCGCCGCAAAGACCGTGTCCACCGATTGGTGGGCTATGTCTGGATCTCGGCCATGGCCGTGGCAGCGCTTAGTTCGTTCTTCATCAACGGGCTGGCGATGGTGGGGCCGTTTGGGCCGATCCATCTGATCTCTGTCTATGTGCTCTATGCACTGATCATGGGCCTGCGTGCCGCGATCAAGGGCCGGTACGAAGCGCATCGCAGCCATCTTCAGGGCCTGGCGATTGGCGGGCTTGGCGGTGCGGGGCTTTTGGCGTTCCTGCCGGGCAGGATGCTGAACCAAATGGTTTTCGGGGACCATGCGCGAGAGGGTTTCGTGGCACTTGTCGCGGTTGCGGCCGTGCTGCTGGCGTGGCGCATGATAGGACAACCGAGGGCGAATCGGCGCTCGATCTAACGGCTGGGTTCAGCGAAAACCGGCCCTCCTCGTCGGCGTTTTTACGCTTTTATCGGGAAGCTTAACCAAAAAGTAACAGGTTTTCGGACTTTGGATTGAACCGAAACGTGATAGGTTACGACCAATAGTCGAGACACCGAATTGGAGGATGCCATGCTTATTAAATCCCTGACTGCTGCGACCTTTGCCGTCGCCCTTGCCGCTGTTCCCGCCCAGGAAGCCCGCGCTGACGCTGGCGATATCGTCGGCGGCCTGATCGTCGGCGGCCTGATCGGCGCTGCCATTGCCAATGGAAACAACGGCGGCGGCAACCGCGGAACCACCAGCGGCGGTGGCGGTATTCCCGCCAGCCAGATGGGCCGCGACACCCAGACCGCCCTGAACTATTTCGGCTTCAATGCCGGTGCCGTAGACGGCCAGATCGGCAACGGTACCCGCCAGGCGATCGAGCGCTATCAGCTTGTGATGGGTTTTCCCGTGAATGGCCGCGAATATGCCACCTACCAGTATGATCAGCTGATGCAGGCGTATTACTGGGGTCTTAATGGCGGATCGGCCCAGACTGGTCTTGTCGGCCAGCCCCTGCTGATGGCCTACCGCGATGCGCAGCTTGCCCCGCAGCAACCGCAGGTGGTTGTGGTGCCTGCCCCCGCCCCGGTACAGCCCGTCCCGCAGGTGGTGGCACAGCCCCCGGTTCAGACGATCATCGTCCCGGCGCCGCAACCGGCTGCTTCGAACAAGTAATTAGGGACCAAATCCCGCGAAACAAAGGGCCGTTCGCATCGCGGGCGGCCTTTTTGCTTGGGGCGGCCGGCTGTCCTGCGAAGGAAGTGAAAAGAGGTGACGAATCCCCCTTGCGCATCCCCGCACCCCTCGGCTAAACAGCCGCGCACTACCTGATCACGTGCGGTCGTGGCGGAATTGGTAGACGCGCAGCGTTGAGGTCGCTGTGGGGTAACTCCCGTGGAAGTTCGAGTCTTCTCGACCGCACCAATCGATCTGAAAATTTATAAAGTTTTTCAGATAGTTAGATTAGCGCTCTCAAATTTTGTCCCCCAGAATATCCCCCAGACTCGGTTTCCTGGATTTTTGTATCAAGTCATGATCGAATCTCTCTGGATTCTTAGAACATCTCTTGCGTAACTTGTTCGGTCGTGACCGCTTTCGGCCCACATGTATGTACCGGCTGCTGTCCGCAAATGATTTCTAGCATGTTCTCGGAAGTCGCTCATATGTATCCGGCCTGTTGA